>NZ_CAMHZN010000006.1:0-154966 GCF_946190335.1 Streptococcus mitis | reverse complement strand
CGAACACAGAAGTTAAGCCCTAGAACGCCGGAAGTAGTTGGGGGTTGCCCCCTGTGAGATATGGAAGTCGCTTAGCTTTAATCCGCCATAGCTCAGTTGGTAGTAGCGCATGACTGTTAATCATGATGTCGTAGGTTCGAGTCCTACTGGCGGAGTAGTTAATTAAAGGAGGTTTAGACCTCTTTTTTTTGTTATGTAATTAATAATCTATCTCGTGTCATTAGACTTCCACAAATGAAGCCTCATAATTCAGTTTAGCAATGTAATTGTTCCATATGATTGTTTGATCGCTTTTCATTATAGATCTTATGGGACTTTTTCCTACAACAAAATAAGATCCATAGGGGATTTACCCACTACAAATATTATATGAAGGTCGTGGGTCCGAGTCCTTCTTCCACAATAGAGAACCTTTTTTCTTTTTGATATTATTAAGGAATTTTATTTCTATTCAATCACTTCATAGTTTAGACTGAGCAATATTCAATGCTATTAAAACCGTACTGGATGATTTTTAGTGAGAGTAATAGTTTTTATAAATTGTTTATAGGAAATTTGTTCCTATTCTGTCAACTTTTCCTATTTTTTCTCTTGTTGAGGTTGGTATTTTAACAATTCAGGAATTATTAATGATTAATTAAAATTTTTTGTTAGAATAAGATCATAAAAAGTAAAGGAGTGTATGCTTATGCTACAAAATATTTATGATCAGATGACTGATTTCTATGACAGTATCGAAGAAGAGTATGCTACTTTCTTTGGTAATAGTTGGGACTGGGAACATTTTCATTTTAAGTTTTTGATTTATTATCTTGTCCGATATCGTATTGTGAGCTATCGGGATTTTATTGTTTACCATTATCGTGTTGCTTATCGTTTGTATCTTGAAAAATTGATAATGAAACAAGGTTTTGTTGCTTGTTGAGACAGTATGAGTTAATTTCCGAACAAATTTAACTTTTTGTAGGAATATAATGATAAATAGCCGGAATTATTTCTAAATCATTTTTTAATAGTTGGAAATAGCAAATCTTTCTATTGTTTCTTCTTGATAAAAAGGCGATTTTTTCTTATAATAAATTGTAAGATATAATTGCAGGTGAGAGTCCTGCCATGTATGTGAGAAAGGAAGAGCCTGAGGGCTCAGACAAGATTATGACTTCAGTTGTTGTTGTAGGTACCCAGTGGGGTGATGAAGGTAAAGGGAAGATTACAGACTTCCTTTCAGCGAATGCAGAAGTGATTGCACGTTACCAAGGTGGTGATAATGCAGGTCACACGATTGTGATTGATGGTAAGAAATTTAAGTTGCACTTGATTCCATCTGGAATTTTCTTCCCTGAAAAAATCTCTGTTATTGGTAACGGAATGGTTGTAAATCCTAAATCTCTTGTAAAAGAGTTGAGCTATCTTCATGAGGAGGGTGTGACAACTGATAATTTGCGTATTTCTGATCGCGCGCATGTTATTTTGCCTTATCATATCGAGTTGGATCGCTTGCAAGAAGAAGCTAAGGGCGACAATAAGATTGGTACTACAATTAAGGGAATTGGTCCAGCTTATATGGACAAGGCTGCTCGTGTTGGGATTCGTATCGCAGATCTTTTGGATAAAGATATTTTCCGTGAGCGTTTAGAACGTAACCTTGCTGAAAAGAATCGTCTTTTTGAAAAATTGTATGACAGTAAAGCGATTGATTTCGATGATATTTTTGAAGAGTATTACGAATATGGTCAACAAATCAAGAAATATGTGACAGACACATCTGTTATCTTGAATGATGCGCTTGATAATGGTAAACGTGTGCTTTTTGAAGGTGCACAAGGTGTTATGCTAGATATCGACCAAGGTACTTATCCATTTGTTACGTCATCAAACCCTGTGGCTGGTGGTGTGACCATTGGTTCTGGTGTTGGTCCAAGTAAGATTGATAAGGTTGTTGGTGTATGTAAAGCCTATACGAGTCGTGTAGGAGACGGTCCTTTCCCAACTGAGTTGTTTGATGAAGTGGGAGAACGTATCCGTGAAGTAGGTCATGAATATGGTACAACAACTGGTCGTCCACGACGTGTGGGATGGTTTGATTCAGTTGTGATGCGTCATAGTCGTCGTGTTTCTGGTATTACTAATCTTTCATTGAACTCTATCGATGTTTTGAGTGGTTTAGATACTGTGAAAATCTGTGTGGCCTATGATCTTGATGGTCAACGTATTGACTACTATCCAGCTAGTCTTGAGCAATTGAAACGTTGCAAGCCTATCTATGAAGAGTTGCCAGGTTGGTCAGAAGATATCACTGGAGTTCGTAATTTGGAAGATCTTCCTGAGAATGCGCGTAACTATGTTCGTCGTGTGAGCGAATTGGTTGGCGTTCGTATTTCTACTTTCTCAGTAGGTCCTGGTCGTGAACAAACAAATATTTTAGAAAGTGTTTGGTCCTAAGAGATTTTTAAGATTTGTTTAAGATAGGTCGGGTATACTATAGACAGTTACAAGAAGACCTCCTAACTTGTTGTAACAAATATCCTAAACTTTTCTTTTTCATAATAATCTCCCTATAAAGTCACCGCATTCGGTGGCTTTTTTTGTCTTGGGAATCATGATATAATAATAGAATCGACAAGTAGAAAAAGGGAAATTGATGAATTATACAGTTGAAGAAAAAGAAGTCTTTATGAGGGAAGCTTTGAGAGAGGCTGAGATTGCTCTTGAACACGATGAAATTCCAATTGGTTGTGTGATTGTCAAGGACGGAGAAATCATTGGTCGTGGGCATAATGCGCGTGAGGAGTTGCAACGAGCGGTTATGCATGCGGAAATTATGGCTATAGAGAATGCGAATCTGAGTGAGGAGAGCTGGCGCTTGCTTGATTGCACGCTTTTTGTGACTATTGAGCCGTGTGTCATGTGTAGTGGTGCGATTGGACTCGCCCGTATTCCAAACGTGGTCTATGGGGCTAAAAACCAGAAATTTGGCGCTGCTGGGAGTTTGTACGATATCTTGAAAGATGAGCGTCTCAACCATCGTGTGGATGTTGAAACGGGAATTTTGGAAGATGAATGCGCAGCTATTATGCAGGACTTTTTTAGAAATAGACGGAAAAAATAATTTTGCTTTTAAAATGAATAGGAATGTGATATAATAAATAGTGGAGCAACAGTTCTGCGTGAAGCGGGTCAGGGGAGGAATCCAGCAGCCCTAAGCGATTTGAATTGTGTGCTCTTTTTTTCGTGCTTTTTCCGAATAAATAAGATAGAATAATCTAGAATAAATGATAATAGAAAAGAGAAGATGATGAAAATTCGTGGTTTTGAATTGGTTTCTAGTTTTACAGATGAAAATTTATTGCCCAAGCGTGAAACAGCGCATGCGGCTGGTTACGACTTAAAGGTTGCTGTGCGTACGGTTATTGCGCCAGGAGAGATTGTCTTGGTTCCGACAGGGGTTAAGGCTTATATGCAACCGACTGAGGTTCTTTACCTTTATGATCGCTCTTCAAATCCTCGTAAGAAGGGCTTGGTCTTGATTAACTCTGTGGGTGTCATTGATGGGGATTATTATGGAAATCCTGGAAATGAAGGGCATATTTTTGCTCAGATGAAGAATATCACAGACCAAGAGGTTGTTCTTGAAGTTGGGGAACGTGTTGTCCAGGCTGTTTTTGCTCCTTTCTTAATTGCAGATGGAGATGCGGCTGATGGCGTTCGAACTGGTGGATTTGGATCGACCGGGCACTAAGATGAAGATTATCTTTTTACGTCACGGGGAGCCAGATTATTGTGAGTTAGAGGAACATTCTTATACGGGATTTGGGATAGATTTGGCACCCTTGTCTGAGAAGGGACGGCAACAAGCCCAGAAACTGAGCAAAAATCTCTTGCTTCCTTCAGCTGAAATAATCATATCTTCTGCAGTCACAAGAGCTTTAGAAACGGCTTCTTATGTGGCTTGTGTTACTGGACTTCCTTTGAGAGTGGAGCCATTATTACATGAATGGCAGGTCTATGAAAGTGGCACAGATAATTTTGAAAAAGCTCGTACTATGTTTCTAGAAAATAAGGGGGAGTTACTTCCTAATAGTCCTATTCAATATGAGACAGCTACGGAAATGAAGTCTCGTTTTCTAGAATGTATGTCTAAGTATCGAGAACATCAGACTGTGGTAGTTGTTGCTCATCGAATGCTCATGCGCCAGTTTGTGCCAAATGAGAAGATTGATTTTTGCCAAGTAATTGAGTGTGAGTTAGAGATATAGAAAGAGGTTTATCATCGCAAAGAAAAAAGCGACATTTGTATGTCAAAATTGTGGCTATAATTCCCCTAAATATCTGGGACGTTGCCCCAACTGTGAGTCTTGGTCTTCCTTTGTAGAAGAGGTTGAGGTTGCCGAGGTCAAAAATGCGCGTGTGTCTTTAACAGGTGAGAAAACCAAGCCCATGAAACTGGCTGAGGTGACCTCCATCAATGTCAATCGAACCCAGACAGAGATGGAGGAATTCAACCGTGTACTTGGAGGCGGAGTGGTACCAGGAAGTCTCGTCCTCATAGGTGGGGATCCTGGAATTGGGAAATCAACCCTTCTCCTACAAGTCTCAACCCAGCTGTCTCAAGTGGGTACGGTTCTCTACGTCAGCGGAGAGGAGTCTGCCCAGCAGATTAAGCTACGAGCAGAGCGTTTGGGAGATATTGATAGCGAGTTTTATCTCTATGCAGAGACCAATATGCAGAGTGTTCGAGCTGAGGTGGAGCGCATCCAGCCAGACTTCCTCATTATTGACTCAATTCAAACCATTATGTCTCCTGAGATTTCAGGGGTGCAGGGATCTGTTTCTCAAGTGCGTGAGGTGACGGCTGAGCTTATGCAACTGGCCAAGACCAATAACATTGCCATCTTTATCGTAGGTCATGTGACCAAGGAAGGAACCTTGGCTGGTCCTCGTATGCTAGAGCATATGGTGGATACGGTGCTTTACTTTGAAGGGGAGCGCCACCATACCTTCCGTATTTTAAGAGCGGTCAAAAACCGTTTTGGTTCCACTAATGAGATTGGGATTTTTGAGATGCAGTCGGGCGGATTGGTTGAGGTACTCAATCCGAGTCAAGTTTTCCTAGAAGAGCGTTTGGATGGGGCGACTGGTTCGTCAATCGTTGTGACCATGGAAGGGACGCGTCCGATTTTGGCGGAGGTTCAAGCTTTGGTAACACCGACTATGTTTGGAAATGCTAAGCGTACGACGACAGGACTTGATTTTAATCGTGCGAGTCTGATTATGGCTGTTTTGGAAAAGCGGGCAGGGCTTCTCTTGCAAAATCAAGATGCTTATCTCAAATCTGCTGGCGGTGTCAAATTGGATGAACCTGCCATTGACTTGGCTGTTGCAGTTGCCATTGCTTCGAGCTACAAGGACAAGCCAACCAATCCTCAGGAATGTTTTGTGGGAGAACTGGGCTTGACAGGAGAAATTCGGCGTGTGAATCGTATCGAGCAGCGTATCAACGAAGCCGCTAAGCTGGGATTTACCAAGATTTATGTACCGAAGAATTCTTTGACAGGAATTACTCCGCCTAAGGAAATTCAGGTCATTGGCGTGACAACGATTCAGGAAGTTTTGAAAAAGGTTTTTGCTTAATCTGTGACAAATCCTCTTAAAAATGATAAGATAGGAGAAATATTTGACTATCAAATTTTCAAGGAGGGAATCGTGTCGTATTTTGAACAGTTTATGCAAGCCAATCAGGCTTATGTTGCCCTACATGGGCAGTTAAATCTGCCACTTAAACCCAAAACAAGAGTGGCTATTGTGACCTGTATGGATTCACGTTTGCACGTGGCGCAAGCTCTGGGCTTGGCACTTGGGGATGCTCATATCTTGCGGAATGCAGGTGGTCGAGTGACTGAGGACATGATTCGTTCGCTAGTTATTTCCCAGCAACAAATGGGGACAAGAGAGATTGTGGTATTGCACCATACAGACTGTGGTGCTCAGACCTTTGAAAATGGGCCTTTTCAGGAGTATTTAAAAGAGGAACTAGGTGTCGATGTGTCAGACCAGGACTTCTTGCCCTTTCAAGATATAGAGGAGAGTGTACGTGAGGACATGCAACTCCTTATCGATTCTCCCCTAATACCAGATGATGTCATTATCTCTGGTGCTATTTACGATGTGGATACAGGAAGTATGACAGTCGTAGAATTATAAATACTTCATATAGAAAGAAAGTGTATGAAGAAAAACAGCATTTTATTTATTTTTATTTTATTGCTATGTATTGGTTTGCAGTATGAAACAATCTACTATACGGATGGTTCGATGTCAGGTGCAGAATATGGCCTAATGGGAGTTTCTATCTTTCTAGCTCTCTTTTACATGATTCCGGCTCTTTATTTCCTTTTCCGTATTGGGAAAAAATGGGAATTGCCAAAGAATGCCTTGATTCTGTCTTTATTGGGTGGGATGTTCCTTTCAGGTTGGTTGTCTAGCTTTGCTAATACCTATATCCATGATTTATTGGAGGTTCTTTTCCCAGATAGTGCATTTTTAAATGCCTTTGAAAGTGCGATTGTGGCTCCTTTGGTAGAAGAACCCTTGAAATTGTTGCCACTTGTCTTTGTTTTAGCTTTGATTCCTGTGCGAAAATTAAAATCTTTGTTTTTACTTGGGATTGCTTCTGGTTTGGGATTCCAAATGATTGAGGATATTGGCTACATTCGTACAGATTTGCCAGAGGGCTTTGACTTTACTATTTCGAGAATTTTAGAGCGTATCATCTCAGGAATTGCCTCTCACTGGACTTTTTCAGGTTTGGCGGTAGTAGGTGTTTACTTGCTTTACAGAGCCTATAAAGGACAGAAGGTTGGCAAGAAACAGGGGCTTATTTTCCTAGGTTTGGCCTTGGGAACTCATTTCTTGTTTAACTCTCCTTTTGTAGAATTAGAGACAGAGTTGCCACTAGCGATTCCAGTGGTTACGACCATTACTCTATATGGTTTTTATCAGGCTTATCGCTTTGTTGAGAAGCACAATGAGTTGATGAACTAGAATATTTTTCAAAAGAATAATGCAGGGGCACAAATATGCTGCCCTTCTTTTATTTTTGATTGAAAAATAGTGCAAAAAGCGCTACAATGGTAAATGGAAAAATCTTGTGAAAAGCACAAGCGATACATATATACCGGAGGAAATCATGTCTTTTTCTGATTTAAAGCTGTTTGCCCTTTCTTCTAATCAAGAATTGGCAAAACGTGTGGCGCAGGAGATTGGGATAGAGTTGGGGAAATCAAGTGTTCGCCAATTTTCAGATGGAGAGATTCAGGTCAACATTGAAGAATCAATCCGTGGGAAACACGTCTTTATCCTACAATCAACTAGTTCGCCTGTAAATGACAATCTGCTTGAAATTTTGATTATGGTAGATGCTTTGAAGCGTGCGAGTGCAGAATCTGTCAATGTTGTCATGCCTTACTATGGGTATGCACGTCAGGATAGAAAGGCGAGAGCGCGTGAGCCAATCACTTCAAAACTTGTTGCAAATATGCTTGAAGTAGCTGGAGTGGATCGTTTGTTGACAATCGACTTGCATGCTGCGCAGATTCAAGGATTCTTTGATATTCCTGTGGATCATTTGATGGGAGCTCCTCTGATTGCGGATTATTTTGAGCGTCGTGGTATGGTTGGTTCTGATTATGTGGTTGTCAGCCCAGACCATGGAGGGGTGACTCGTGCTCGTAAGTTGGCAGAATTTTTGAAAACATCTATCGCTATCATTGACAAACGTCGTAGCGTTGATAAGATGAATACCAGTGAAGTCATGAACATTATTGGTAAGGTTGAAGGTAAGACTTGTATCTTGATTGATGATATGATTGATACCGCTGGAACGATTTGTCACGCTGCAGATGCCCTTGCAGAAGCTGGTGCTGTTGAAGTCTATGCAAGCTGTACGCACCCAGTTCTTTCTGGTCCTGCTATGGACAATATCCAAAAATCAGCTATTAAGAAATTGGTTGTTTTGGATACCATCTATCTGCCAGAAGAGCGTTTGATTGATAAGATTGAGCAGATTTCAATCGCTCATCTCTTGGGGGACGCCATCGTACGTATCCATGAAAAACGCCCACTTTCGCCACTTTTCAGTATTGAGAAAAAGATTTAATGACCAAGCCTGAGATGATTCTCAGGTTTTTTCATCTCTTTTCCGAATAAATAGATAGAGTCAGTGAATCTAGTAAAACTAGATTTAATACTCTTCGAAAATCAAATTCAAACCACGTTAACGTCGCCTTGCCGTACTCAAGTACAGCCTGCGGCTAGTTTCCTAGTTTGCTCTTTGATTTTCATTGAGTATAAGACTGTGGTATAATAAAAGGAGGAAGAGGATGATTCTCAGACATCCGGGCATCAGCCCAACCAATGACTTGGTTGCTAAGAAAATCTTTAGCAATTCAGAAATTACTTGTCAATTTATTCGCGATATGCTGGATTTACCAGCAAAAAATGTGACCATTTTGGAGGGAAGCAATATTCACGTCTTGCCTTCCATACCTTACTCGGCGCAGGATTTCTATACCAGTATAGATGTTTTGGCGGAGTTGGACAATGGCACGCAAGTAATCATTGAAATTCAGGTGCATCATCAGAATTTTTTCATTAATCGTTTGTGGGCTTACCTGTGCAGTCAGGTCAATCAAAATCTCGAAAAAATTCGTCAGCAAGAAGGCAATACTCATCAAAGTTACAAACACATCGTACCAGTATATGCTATCGCAATCGTGGATAGCAATTACTTCTCAGATGATTTAGCTTTCCACAGTTTCAGTATGCGAGAGGACATGACAGGTGAGGTCTTAACTATCACCAATAATGGACAAGAAAACCATCTGGTCAAGATGGCGTTCTTGGAATTAAAAAAATACAGAGAAACCAGCAAAGACGAGATTCGCAAGCCCTGGTTGGAGTTTTTTGGGAATAAACCCTTTACCCAACAACCCGAGCGAGTCATCAGTCAAGCAGACCAACTGCTGGACTACAAGAGCTGGTCCGAGGAGGACAGGAAAATGTTTAGTCAACTACGTATGAGAGAAGAACAAGCCTTGTTAGCACAGGACTATGCCTTGGAGACAGCTAGGGCAGAGGGGCTGGAACAAGGTATTGAACAAGGTTTAGAGCGTGGACGAGCTGAGGGGATTGAACAGGGACTGGAGCGTGGGAAAGTTGAAGGAAGGGAAGAAGGAAAACTCTTTGCTTTCCTAGACATGGTTCGACAAAATCTTCTGACACCAGAGGTAGCCAGTCAGCAATTAGGCATGACGGTCGCAGAGTTTGAGGCCTTGCTATAAGGTCACATTTTATAGTAGAAAGTTTATAAAATGGCAAGTTGTTATCAAAAAACTTGTCATTTTTGCTTGACATTTCGAAGGGGTTATAGGATAATACCATAGAAGTGAGTTCTGTCCGACTGTCTATGTGGATTAGATATGAATGATTTTAATCAAGGATTAAAAGTTTGTGAGATTTTCACTTGAATATAGGATATTTTAAGCGTATTCACTCTCACAAAGTTGTTTTTTCACCTTTTTTTCTAAAAATAGGAAAAAACTTTAAAAACTCGAAGAAAACCCTTGACAAATCCTGCAAATATTTATATACTGTATGGTAGTAAGATAGTCTTACGAAAAATATTATAAGAAAAATGAAGGAGATAAAACGATGAAAAAAGTTTTATTGACAAGTGCAGCAGTTGTAGCTGCTGCAGCAGCTCTTAACGCAGCTCCAGTACATGCATATGGAAACTGGACAGGATGGAATAACGGTGGTGCGAATTCTACACAACCTGGAGCTCAACCTAAAGGTGTTGATAACGGACATAAAGATCCATATTCATTGGATTACAACCGTGATTCTCGTAATCCAATGGTTAAATACGGTTTCATTAAATATGACCGTACTGAAGCTGCAGGATTTCACAAACACCTTCGTGTAACTGTTGTTGATGGTGGTGGACGTCCAGTTCCTAATGCTTTGATTGATGTTCAAATCATTCCAAATGCAGCAAGTGTATATCCTGGAACTAGAACTGCACGTACTGGTGAATCTAAACAATACGAATCATTCACAGTTAAAACAAATCAATCAGGTGATGCTGATTTCACTAATTTCCCAATTTTAAGCGGGAATGGTGAAGTTTTGAGAGATGAACAAGGGCAAGAAGTTTATGGTTCAGTTCTTTTCAAAGCTGGTGAACGTGTGAAATACCGTGTAGCTACTACTGCTACAGACTTTAAAGAAGCTACTGAGCTTGTTGGTGAAATCACAATTACAGATGATATGTACACAAACGGTGAAATCAAAGTTCCATACAAACTTGATGATCGTGCTGCACAAATTGGTAATGCAACTACAGCTGCTCAATACGGTTGGGCTCAAACAGCTGAAGGTTGGAAATACTTCGAAAATGCTGCAGCTGTTACAGGTTGGAAACAAGTTGACGGCAACTGGTACTACCTAAACGATAAAGGTGTAATGCAAACTGGTTGGGTAAACGTTAACGGAACTTGGTACTTCCTAAACAAATCAGGTGCTATGCAAACTGGTTGGTTGAAAGATGGTAACACTTGGTACTTCCTTGAATCAACAGGTGCTATGAAAGCTAGCCAATGGTTTGAAGTTTCTGGTAAATGGTACCATGTAAACGGTTCAGGTGCCCTTTCAGTAAACACAACTGTTGATGGTTACAACGTAAACGCAAACGGTGAGTGGGTATAATCCTAATACATGAAATATAAAACAGGAGAGTTATCTCCTGTTTTTTCTTGCATTTATCTTGTATAAGTATTATAATGATTAAAAATAATAGGAGGTTTCCAATGAAATCAAAAGTGTTGAAAATTTTATTAGGTGCAACCTTAGCAGGCACTGCCCTTGTTGGAGCAAGAGTAACTGAAGTGAAAGCTTCGGAAACGAATGTTTATAAGACAGTTGTTTGGGTCACAAAACAGGAAGATGGTAAGGAAAAGGTTTTAAGAGAAGCTCAAACTTATGATTCATCAAAACCTGAAACATCTTCTCCAGGTAATTTTTCGGGTTATAAATTTGATAACTCCTTAATTGATGGAACTGTATTAAAACATTATTTTAAGCCAGCTGTTACAGTTAAGGGAGATAAAGTGGATGGCCTTTCTGTGAAGCCTGATATTGTAAAACCCTTTAAAGATACAGTAAAAGGGACTTCTTGGTTGGTAATGGAATCGGATGGAACTAGTAGAGAATTAAAATCTTTTCTTCCTGCTAATGCTGTAAAAAAAGCTGAAGAGGTTGAACCTGGTACATTTAAAGGTTATCGTTTTGTAGAAACAAAGATTGACCAAGATGTTCGGAAACATTGGTTTAAAAAAGACGATAGCGTTACTGGCGTTGAGAAGGTGGAAGAGAAACTTACAGGTTGGCAATATATCTCTGGTAAGTGGTATTTCTTTGATCAAGAGGGTGTGAAGAAAACTGGCTGGGTGAGTGATGGTAGCTGGTATTATCTAGCGGCAGATGGTAGTATGCAAACTGGTTGGAAGTTTATCTCTGGTAAATGGTACTATCTCAATAGTGCTGGTTCTATGCAGACGGGATGGTTAAACCAAGGTGGTAAGTGGTACTATCTCTACTCCGACGGTGCAATGGCTACTGGTTGGGCAAAAGTAGATGGTGTTTGGTACTATCTAAATACTTCGGGTGTTCTGGTTACTGGTTGGTTCCAAGCAGGTGGCAAGTGGTATTATGCCTATAGTTCAGGTGCTCTTGCAGTAAATACAATGATTAACGGCTACACTCTAAATGCCAATGGTGAGTGGGTGTAACATTATATACGGAATAAGTGATAAAGAGGTAAAAGATGAAAGCAAAACATATTTTAGCAGTGGGAGCTGCAGGGGTAACATTACTTAGTGCTAGTACTTTATTAGCTTTAGTTAGCAATCATAGTGTGGTGTACGCGGATCAAGCACCAGATGGCCAGTTTACTAATGGGACGGTCATGAAATATTTGAATGGTAAATATGGATATGCAGATTATAACTTTCAAAATGGCTATGTTGCAACTCCAGGTAGTATACCTGGCTATACCTATGTAAGAAGTGGTAGGGATGGCCATAATTGGGTTCATTACTTTATTTCCAATTCTGATGCAGCTGCAATGAATGATAGTGCTAACTCAGGAACTCAAGGTAATAGTTCAGCTAATACAAGTAGTAACAACACTTCAAGTTCTAACAACACTTCAAGTTCTAACAATACTTCAAGTTCTAACAACACTTCAAGTTCTAACAATACTTCAAGTTCTAACAATACTTCATCAACTAGTAATAATGAGTACAAATGGTTGCTTGTTAACGGAAAATATCAACTTTATATTAATAATAGTTTAGTTAAGGGTTGGCAAACTATTGAAGGTAAGACTTATTACTTAGATGAAGATGGTTTTATGAAAACTGGGATCCTAGAACTCAAAGACAAACGTTATTACTTTGATGAAAATGGCCTTATGAAATCTGGTTGGGTCAATGAAGGTGGTAAGGATTACTATATTACTGATGATGGTTCTAAACCAACTACTATCATTGCAAAAGGTGAGAAGATTTACTACGTTAAAGAGGGGATTCAACAAACAGGTCTTCAACAGATTGATAAGAAGTGGTATTATTTATTGGCAGACGGTAGCCGTAAAACAGGTCTCGTTCAAGATACAAATAAGAAATGGTACTATATTACAAATGATGGAGAACGTAAAGTTGGTCTCGTAAAAGATAGTGACGGTGCTTATCATTATCTTACTCCAGAAGGGGAACGTAAAACAGGTTCTGTCACTATTGACGGTGTGACTTATCGTTTAGCGGATCGTGCAAGTAGCAAGCCAGGATGGAATAAAATTGATGGTAAGTGGTACTATTATGATGCGGAAGATAACATGAAGACAGGTTGGGTTAAAGATGGCTCATGGTACTACTTGGATGCTTCTGGTGTAATGAAGACAGGTTGGCAAAAAATTGATGGGGTATGGTATTATCTCAATGGTTCAGGTGCTATGCAGACAGGTTGGTTGAACCAAGGTGGCACATGGTACTACCTTAACAGCTCAGGTGCTATGCAAACAGGTTGGCTAAACCAAAGCGGAACATGGTATTATCTAGATGGATCAGGTGCTATGAAGACTGGTTGGTACCAAGTTGGTGGTAAATGGTATTACTCATACTCATCAGGAGCCTTAGCAGTAAGTACAACTATCAATGGTTACACTGTTAATTCTAATGGTGAATGGGTCTAATACGAATCATGCAGAAAGTAAGAGGAATTTCCTCTTACTTTTTTATTGATAGAAGTTCTATTTCTTGATTTTTTCGAAAGAAAATGGTACAATGACAGCAAAAAGATATTAAAGGTGGTAAATACTTTATGGATAAGAAAAAACTTCTTACTGCTAGCTTGGCTAGTGTCGCAGTTCTTGGAGCAGGTTTCCTTGCTTCTCACCCGTCAGTTGTGAAGGCTGAAGAAGCAGCTTCAACTGCTGTAACTAAAGAAGATGTAGCTGAGTACTTCACTGATTTAGAAAAAAAAGCTGAAAAAGCTATTAATGAAAATGCTAAAATTACTGATAAAGAAGCAGCAATCTTAGAAGCTAAAGCAGCTATCGGTAAAGAAGATTTATTAAAAGCTATTGATGAAAAACAAATCACACCTGAAGATGTACTGAAAGATTTAGCAGAGGCTAGCAAGACTGAATCAGATGAAGCAGAAGCAGGAAAATATGGTGAAAAATATGCTCCTCAAGAAGTAAAAGATGCAAAACCTGCCCCAGGTGCTGAATTAAAACGTAACGAATCTGGTGAAGTTACAGAAGTTAAACCATTAAACGGTGGAATTGACGCTGATGCTCAAGATAAAATCAACAAACGTTTAGACGAAGAAAAAACAGATGTTAAAGATGCAGAAGAAAGATTAGCTGCAGCTAAACATGATGAAAAAGAAGCTGAATCTAACAGAGAAGAAGCTAAAGCAGCTGTTGAATCAGCTAAAGAAAATGTGAAAGCAGCTCAAGACGAATTAGCTGCTGCAAAAGAAGCTAAAGCAAAATATGAAAAAGAATTAGCAAGCTATGAAGATGCTGATGGCGAACAAGCTGATCAATATAGAGAAGCAGCAAGAGCTGACTTAGAAAAAGCTGAAGCAGCATTAAAAGAAGCAGAAGAAACATTAAAACAAGCAGAAAAAGAAGCAGAAGAAGCTAAAGCTGCATTAGAACAAGCAGATGAAGATTACTATTCATATGTTGCAGACCGTGAAGCAGAAGAAGTTCGTGTATTACGTCGTCAAATTGCAAAAGATAAAGCTGCTGGAAAAGATACTACAGCATTAGAAGAAGAACTTGATATTGCTTTAAATGGTGTAAAACCGGCAGTACATGAAATTAAACCATATGAAGGATTAGTAACAGGTTTCAATGGTGTTCCTGCTGATAATAGCTATCCAGGTCACCAAGGTGATGGTGAACCAAGACAGGGCAATCGTCCTACATCAGGTGCAACAACACCATCTACACCAGCTCCTGAAACTCCTGCAACACCAGTTGCACCAGCTCCTGAAACTCCTGCAACACCAGTTGCACCAGCTCCTGAAACTCCTGCAACACCAGCTCCTGGAACAGATGCTCCAGCTGCAACACCAGCAACTCCTGCAGTTGCACCAACTGTAGCAGGAACTAGCCAAGACAATACTTACCAAGCACCAGCTGCAAAAGCAGAAGATAAACAAGAACTTCCAAACACTGGTGGTAAAGATAATGCTGCAGTTGCAGCACTAGGATTCTTTGGATTGCTCCTTGGTGCCCTTCCATTTGTGAAACGTAAAAACTAATTAGTAGAAAATTTAAAAGAGAAGGATTTGTGTCCTTCTCTTTTTGTGATATGGGCTATAGTGAGAGTTCTGTTGAAAAGAAGAAAAAAGTGAACAAAATGATGTTTTAGTTTTGTTCACTTTTATGTTTATAAACTTATAACAAGGCCTCAAACTCAGAAACTGACATGCCCAGTTGCTGACTGGCAACCTCGGAAGTCAGGAGACCTTGGCGAACCATGTCTAAGAAGGCAAAAAGTTTCCCTTCTTCCCTTCCTTCAACTTTCCCACGTTCAAGTCCCTCGGCTCTAGCAGTTTCCAAAGCATAGTCCTGTGCTAACAAGGCTTGTTCTTCGCGTCTACGTTGTTCACTAAACATTTTCTTGTCCTCCTCGGACCAGCTCTTGTAGTCTAGCAGTTGGTCTGCCTGGCTAATGGCTCGCTTGGGTTGTTGGGTAAAGGGTTTGTTCCCGAAAAACTCTAACCACGGTTTGCGAACCTTATCTTTGCTGGTTTCTCTGTATTTTTTAGTTCTTATTTGTGATGCTCTTTCAATAGTTCCTCAAACTCAGCCACGGTCATGCCTAATTGCTGGCTGGCAACCTTGGGAGTCAGAAGACCTTGGTGGACTAGATTTACTAAACCTACTTTTAATCCCTCTTCGATACCCTCAGCTCGACCACGCTCTAATCCTTTTTCTTCAGCTTGTTCCAAGGCATAGTCATGCGCTAACAAGGCTTGTTCTTCACGCCTGCGTTGTTCACTAAACATCTTCCTGTCCTCCTCGGACCAGCTCTTGTAGTCCAGCAGTTGGTCTGCTTGGCTGATAGCTCGCTCAGGTTGTTGGGTAAAGGGTTTGTTGCCGAAAAACTCCAACCAGGGCTTGCGAACCTTGTCTTTGCTGGTTTCTCTGTATTTTTTTAGTTCCAAGAATGCCATCTTGACTAGATGGTTTTCTTGTCCATTATTAGTGATGGTTAAGATCTCACCTGTTGAATCCTCGCGCATACTAAAGCTATGGAAAGCCAAGTCATCTTGGAAATAATTGCTGTCCACAATAGCGATAGCATATACTGGTGCGATGTGTTTATAACTCTGGTGGGTATCACCTTCACGTTGACGAATTTTTTCAAGGTTTTGATTGACCTGACTGCACAGGTAAGCCCACAAACGATTAATGAAAAAATTCTGATGATGCACCTGAATTTCAATGATTACTTGCGTGCCATTGTCCAACTCCGCCAAAACATCTATACTGGTATAGAAATCCTGCGCCGAGTAAGGTATGGAAGGCAAGACATGAATATTGCTTCCCTCCAAAATAGTCACGTTTTTTGCAGGTAAATCCAGCATATCGCGGATAAATTGACAAGTGATTTCTGGATTGCTAAAGATTTTCTTAGCAACCAAGTCGTTGGTTGGGCTGATGCCTGGATGTCTTAGAATCATTCTTTCTCTCCTTTCATTATAGCACATTTTTAAATCTAGGTTTACTAGATTCACTGCTACTATCTATTTATTCGGAAAAAGTTTGAAAAATACTAGCTCTTCCCAATGGTATTTTTTGGTGCTTTCCTTTATAATGGGTGTATGGATAAGAAAAAATTATTATTGATTGATGGGTCTTCTGTTGCTTTTCGGGCGTTTTTTGCGCTCTATCAGCAGTTGGACCGTTTTAAGAATGCGGCTGGTTTGCATACCAATGCGATTTATGGTTTTCAGTTGATGTTGAGTCATTTGTTGGAGAGGGTTGAGCCTAGTCATATTTTGGTGGCTTTTGATGCGGGAAAGACGACCTTCCGGACAGAGATGTATGCGGACTATAAGGGTGGTCGAGCTAAGACTCCTGATGAGTTTCGTGAGCAATTTCCCTTTATTCGTGAGTTGTTGGATCATATGGGGATTCGTCACTATGAGTTGGCTCAGTATGAGGCGGATGACATTATTGGGACACTAGATAAGCTAGCAGAGCAGGATGGTTTTGATATTACCATTGTCAGTGGAGACAAGGACTTGATTCAGCTGACAGATGAGCATACAGTAGTTGAGATTTCCAAGAAAGGTGTGGCTGAGTTTGAGGCTTTTACGCCAGAATATCTTATGGAAAAGATGGGCATTACACCGACGCAGTTTATTGATCTCAAGGCGCTCATGGGTGATAAGTCGGATAATATTCCTGGGGTGACCAAAATCGGTGAAAAGACAGGTATCAAGCTCTTGCTGGAGCATGGTTCGCTCGAGGGGATTTATGAAAATATCGATGGGATGAAGGCTTCTAAGATGAAGGACAATCTCATTAATGATAAGGAACAGGCCTTTTTGTCTAAAACACTAGCGACCATTGATACCAAGGCACCGATTGAGATTGGTTTGAAGGATTTGGTCTATAGCGGTCCAGATGTGGAAAATCTTGGAAAATTCTACGATGAGATGGGCTTCAAACAGCTCAAACAGGCTTTAAATGTGTCGTCAGCTGATGTGGCTGAGAGTTTGGATTTTACTATTGTTGACCAAATCAGTCAAGATATGCTGAATGAAGAATCTATCTTCCATTTTGAGCTTTTTGGTGAGAATTATCATACGGATGATTTGGTTGGTTTTGCTTGGTCTTGTGGAGATAAGCTCTATGCCACAGACAAGCTTGAGCTCTTGCAAGAGCCGATTTTCAAGGACTTTTTAGAAAAAACACCTCTGAGAGTTTATGACTTTAAGAAGGCTAAAGTTCTCTTGCATCGTTTTGGTCTGGATTTGCAGGCTCCTGCTTTTGACAGCCGTTTGGTAAAATATCTCCTTTCGACTGTGGAGGACAATGAAATTGCGACCATCGCTAGTCTTTATGGTCAGACTTACTTGGTCGATGATGAGACTTTTTATGGTAAGGGTGTCAAGAAGGCCATTCCTGAACGTGAGAAATTATTGGAACACTTGGCTCGTAAGATTGCAGTTTTGGTTGAGACTAAGCCTGTTTTACTTGAAAAACTCAGTGAGAATGGGCAGTTAGAGCTTCTTTATGATATGGAGCAACCTCTTGCCTTTGTTCTTGCCAAGATGGAAATTGCTGGGATTACGGTCAAGAAAGAGACCTTGCTTGAGATGCAGGCTGAAAATGAGTTTGTCATTGAAAAACTGACTCAAGAGATTTACGAATTGGCTGGTGAGGAGTTTAATATCAACTCGCCTAAGCAGTTGGGCGTGCTTCTTTTTGAAAAGTTGGGACTTCCTCTAGAATACACTAAGAAAACTAAAACGGGTTACTCAACAGCGGTGGATGTGTTGGAGCGTCTGGCTCCTATTGCTCCGATTGTTAAGAAAATCCTCGATTACCGTCAGATTGCTAAGATTCAGTCTACTTATGTAATTGGCTTGCAGGACTGGATTTTGGCTGATGGTAAGATTCATACCCGCTATGTGCAGGATTTGACCCAGACTGGGCGTCTGTCTAGTGTGGATCCAAACTTGCAAAATATTCCTGTGCGTTTGGAGCAGGGCCGTCTCATTCGTAAGGCTTTTGTGCCTGAGTGGGAGGATAGTGTACTGCTTAGTTCGGACTACTCACAGATTGAATTGCGCGTTTTGGCGCATATTTCTAAGGATGAGCACTTGATAAAGGCCTTCCAAGAGGGGGCAGATATCCATACTTCGACAGCCATGCGTGTCTTTGGCATTGAACGTCCTGAGGATGTGACTGCAAACGACCGTCGCAATGCCAAGGCTGTCAACTTTGGAGTGGTTTACGGGATTTCAGACTTTGGTTTGTCTAATAATCTGGGCATTAGCCGTAAGGAAGCCAAAGCCTATATTGATACCTACTTTGAACGCTTCCCAGGTATTAAAAACTACATGGATGAGGTGGTGCGTGAGGCGCGTGATAAGGGCTATGTAGAAACTCTCTTTAAGCGTCGTCGTGAGTTGCCAGATATCAATTCGCGCAACTTTAATATTCGTGGTTTTGCGGAGCGGACTGCCATCAACTCTCCTATCCAGGGTTCGGCAGCAGATATTCTCAAGATTGCCATGATTCAGCTAGACAAGGCTTTGGTTGCAGGTGGTTATCAGACTAAGATGCTGTTGCAAGTGCACGATGAAATCGTCCTTGAAGTTCCTAAATCGGAACTGGTAGAGATGAAAAAATTGGTCAAGCAAACCATGGAAGAAGCCATTCAACTTAGTGTTCCTCTCATTGCAGATGAGAATGAAGGGGCAACTTGGTACGAAGCTAAATAAAAAGGAGTCTAGTCCTCCTTTTTTGTAGTCAAAATCTGCAAGCCTTTTCAAAATATGCTATACTGATGAAAAAGGAGGATTTCTATGAGTCAAGAATTTATCAATCCAAGTGATGGCGTGATTCGTCAGTATCTAGCAACGAGTAAAAACCTTGCTGTGGTGGGCTTGTCAGACCGTGAGGAAACAACCAGCAATCGAGTGACCAAGGAAATGCAGGCTCGGGGTTATAAAATTATCCCTGTCAATCCCAAGGCGGCAGGTGGCGAAATCTTGGGTGAAAAGGCTTATGCCAGCCTCGCTGAGATTCCTTTTCCTGTAGACATTGTCAATGTTTACCGTCGTAGCGAGTTTTTGCCAGATGTGGCGCGTGATTTTCTCAAGGCTGATGCCAAGATTTTTTGGGTACAGTTAGGCCTTGAAAGTCTAGAAGCTGAAGAAATCTTGCGTGCTGGTGGATGTGATGATATCGTGATGAATCGTTGTATTAAGAGAGAACATACACGCTTGATTGAGGAAGCATAAGAAAAAGGTAGCTGATGGGCTACCTTTTGTGTTATACTCAATGAAAATCAAAGAGCAAACTAGGAAACTAGCCGCAGGTTGCTCAAAAGACTGTTTTTGAGGTTGCAGATAGAACTGACGAAGTCAGCTCAAAACACAGTTTTGAGGTTGTGGATAGAACTGACGAAGTCAGTAACCATACCTATGGCAAGGCTACGTTGACGTGGTTTGAAGAGATTTTCGAAGAGTTTAGAAAATGCCGATAAGGGTCTGCATACCAAGACTGGTGAGAATGATGGCTATCCAGCAGATGGCTCCGAGAACAATGGATTTTCCGCTGGATCTGACCATGGCTACTAGATTTGTTTTGAGACCGATGGCACTCATAGCCATGATAATGAGGAATTTGGAAAGTTGTTTGAGAGGGGTAAAGAAACTACTGGACACACCGAGAGAGGTCAGTAGGGTGGTTAGGAGAGATGCGAGGATAAAGTAAAGGATAAAAAGTGGGAAGACTTTTTTCAGTTGCAAGCCTTGCTTATTTTTTTGCTCGCGACTTTGCCAGTAGGAGAGAAAGAGCGTAATAGGAATGATTGCTAAGGTGCGTGTGAGTTTGACAATGGTTGCGGATTCGAGGGTATTGGTCTGGTAGAGACTGTCCCAGGCGCTGGCTGTAGCGGTTACAGAGGAAGTATCATTGACTGCAGTTCCTGCAAAGAGGGCGAAGCCGTCATTGGATAGATGAAGCCAGGTTCCCAGGGTCGGAAAGATGAGCGCAGCCAAGACATTGAAGAAAAAGATAACGGAGATGGCTTGGGCTACTTCCTTTTCCTTGGCATGGATAACGGGCGCTGTTGCTGCAATGGCAGAGCCCCCACAGATAGAAGAACCCACTCCAATCAAGGTAGCCAGTTTTGTATCCAGTGCAAAGAAACGCTGGAAGAGATAGGCAACAATCAAGGCTATTGAGATGGTGGACAGAATGACAGGGAGTGAAGATTGTCCAACTGCGAAGACTTGCGAGATATTGAGACCAAAACCAAGCAAGATAACAGCATACTGGAGCAATTTCTTGGAACTAAAGGTCAATCCAGCATCCAGTTGTTTATATGACGAGAGAAAGGGATGTAGGAGCATGCCCATAAAAATCGCAAAAACGGGTGCGCCAATAACAGGGAAGAATCCGCCCAGATACCAAGATACGATTGAAATCAGAAGGCAGGCCAAGATGCCTGCTCCATTTTTTGATAGAAATGACATAAAAACCTCCAAATAGAATCTGTTACCATTATAGACCTGTAAAGAGGAAAAGTAAAATAGAAAGTGGAAAGTTATTCTATCATGTATTTTTGCGGTCGGGGGGCTTTTGTAGTATAATAGAGATACGTTTTGAAAGTAGGAGGTATCTATGGACTTAACTAAGCGCTTTAATAAACAGTTAGATAAGATTCAAGTTTCGTTGATTCGTCAGTTTGACCAGGCTATTTCGGAGATTCCTGGGGTTTTGCGTTTGACCTTGGGGGAACCTGATTTTACAACGCCAGATCATGTCAAGGAGGCGGCCAAGCGAGCGATTGACCAGAACCAATCCTACTATACAGGGATGAGTGGTCTGTTGACTTTACGTCAGGCAGCCAGTGACTTTGTTAAGGAAAAGTACCAACTGGACTATGCTCCTGAAAATGAAATCTTGGTTACAATTGGGGCGACAGAGGCTTTATCTGCTACTTTGACAGCTATTTTGGAAGAGGGAGACAAGGTGCTCTTGCCAGCTCCTGCTTATCCGGGTTATGAACCGATTGTCAATCTAGTTGGGGCAGAGATTGTCGAGATTGACACAACTGAAAATGGTTTTATCTTGACTCCTGAGATGTTGGAGAAGGCTATTTTGGAGCAGGGTGATAAGCTCAAGGCGGTTATTCTCAACTATCCAGCCAATCCGACAGGAATTACCTATAGTCGAGAGCAGTTGGAAGCCTTGGCAGCTGTTTTACGCAAATACGAAATTTTTGTTGTCTGTGATGAGGTTTACTCAGAATTGACCTACACAGGCGAAGCCCATGTGTCTCTGGGAACCATGTTGAGAGATCAGGCTATTATTATCAATGGTTTGTCTAAATCACATGCCATGACAGGTTGGCGTTTGGGACTGATTTTCGCTCCTGCAGCCTTTACAGCTCAGTTGATTAAGAGTCACCAGTACTTGGTGACTGCCGCAAATACTATGGCTCAACATGCTGCGGTGGAGGCCTTGACGGCGGGTAAAAACGATGCGGAACCGATGAAGAAGGAATACATCCAGCGTCGGGATTATATTATTGAGAAGATGACTGATCTTGGTTTTGAGATTATCAAACCAGACGGTGCCTTCTATATCTTTGCTAAGATTCCAGCGGGCTACAATCAAGACTCCTTTGCTTTTCTGAAGGATTTTGCTCAGAAGAAGGCCGTTGCCTTTATCCCTGGAGCAGCTTTTGGACGTTACGGGGAAGGCTATGTTCGCCTATCTTATGCAGCTAGTATGGAGACGATCAAAGAAGCCATGAAACGACTTGAGGAGTACATGAGAGAAGCATGATTCAGTCTATCACGAGTCAAGGCTTGGTGCTCTACAATCGCAATTTTCGGGAGGATGACAAGCTCGTCAAGATTTTTACAGAGCAGGCTGGCAAGCGCATGTTTTTCGTTAAACATGCTGGCCAGTCTAAGCTGGCCCCTGTTATTCAGCCCTTGGTGCTGGCACGATTTCTCTTGCGAATCAATGATGATGGGCTCAGTTACATTGAGGACTATCATGAGGTGATGACCTTTCCCAAGATTAATAGTGACCTCTTTGTCATGGCCTATGCAACCTATGTGGCAGCTCTTGCAGATGCTAGTTTGCAGGACAATCAGCAAGATGCTCCCTTGTTTGCTTTTTTGCAAAAGACTTTGGAGTTGATGGAAGCTGGCTTGGATTATCAAGTCTTGACCAATATTTTTGAAATCCAAATCTTGACTCGATTTGGAATTAGTCTCAATTTTAATGAGTGTGTTTTTTGTCATCGGGTTGGTCAGGCTTTTGACTTTTCTTTCAAATATGGCGCCTGTCTCTGTCCAGAGCATTATCATGAAGATGAGAGACGTTGCCATCTCAATCCCAATATCCCTTATTTGCTCAATCAATTTCAAGCCATTGATTTTGAGACCTTGGAGACCATTTCGCTCAAGCTCGAAATCAAGCAAGAGCTACGCCAATTTATGGATCAACTCTACGAAGAGTACGTTGGGATTCATCTAAAATCAAAGAAATTTATTGATTCCCTAGCAGACTGGGGACAATTACTAAAAGAGGAAAACAAATGAAAAAAATCGCAGTAGATGCCATGGGAGGCGATTACGCACCTCAGGCCATCGTTGAGGGTGTCAATCAAGCCCTAGCTGACTTTTCAGATATCGAGGTTCAACTCTACGGAGATGGAGCTAAAATCAAGCAATATCTGACAGCGACAGAACGCGTCAGCATTATCCATACGGATGAGAAGATTGATTCAGACGATGAACCTACGAGAGCTATTCGGAAGAAGAAGAATGCCAGTATGGTCTTGGCGGCCAAGGCTGTCAAAGAGGGTGAAGCAGATGCTGTCCTATCGGCTGGGAATACAGGTGCTTTACTAGCAGCAGGATTCTTCATCGTGGGTCGTATCAAGAATATCGATCGCCCTGGGCTTATGTCAACATTGCCGACTGTAGATGGGAGAGGTTTTGACATGCTGGACCTCGGTGCTAATGCGGAAAATACAGCCCAGCACCTCCATCAATATGCAGTTCTAGGTTCCTTCTATGCTAAAAATGTCCGTGGAATTGCGAAACCACGCGTTGGCTTGCTCAATAACGGAACAGAGAGTAGTAAGGGCGACCCGCTTCGTAAGGAAACTTATGAATTACTGGCGGCTGATGAAAGTTTAAACTTTATCGGAAACGTGGAAGCACGTGATTTGATGAATGGCGTCGCGGATGTTGTTGTGGCAGATGGTTTCACGGGAAACGCTGTGCTCAAATCCATTGAAGGGACAGCCATGGGAATCATGGGATTGCTCAAGACCGCTATTACAGGTGGTGGTCTCCGAGCGAAACTAGGTGCCCTCCTTCTCAAGGACAGCCTCAGAGGTTTGAAAAAACAGCTCAACTATTCAGATGTTGGTGGAGCAGTCTTGTTTGGTGTCAAGGCACCGGTTGTCAAGACTCATGGCTCAAGCGATGCCAAGGCTGTTTATAGTACAATCCGCCAGATTCGTACCATGCTAGAAACAGACGTAGTTGCCCAAACTGCGCGTGAATTTTCAGGAGAATAAAAGAGATGACAGAAAAAGAAATTTTTGACCGTATTGTGACCATTATCCAAGAGCGACAGGGAGAGGACTTTGTCGTGACAGAATCCTTGAGTCTGAAAGACGATTTGGATGCTGACTCAGTTGACTTGATGGAGTTTATCTTGACACTGGAAGATGAATTTAATATCGAAATCAGCGATGAGGAAATTGACCAACTCCAAAGTGTAGGAGATGTGGTTAAAATCATTCAAGCAAAATAAAGATAAGAAGTTCCAAGGCATTTGCTTTGGAATTTTTCTTTGGTTCAAGTGACCGTTTAGGAACAGATTTAGTCTTTCTAGGGACAGGAGAGATATGAAAACAAATAAAGGATATAATGGAGTCAGAAAAATCAATCTCCAAAAAGGAGATAAGAAATGAAGATCAAATGAAAATATCAATTGATTTCTGCTAGAACAAAAATGTTAATATAGTCACAATTTTAATTGACTTTCCTCTTTTGCAGGACTATAATGTAGATATAAAAAAGGATTTATTTTATAGTTGGGGGAAGGTGATGGCTATGTACTTTTGATAAACTAGTCTCTATCTTATGTTCATGGAAATTTTAGGATGTCTTAGTGGTTCAAGTTCATGAACCTGGAATCTCTTTTGACTTCGTTTCTATTGGATTTTCTTGCTTTGGATTTATCTATTTTAGGAGGAAACGGCTATGAAAAAATCTAAACTTCTCACTCTTGGTTTGCTTGCAGGTGCTGGCCTACTATTGTCTATCAATCAAGTACAGGCTGCAGATACTTGGGTTAAAAATGGTGCTGACTGGAATCTTTCACAAGATGGCAGTCTCGCTAAAAACAAATGGGTACAAAACGCAGGTTCTTGGTACCATTTTGACGGTTCTGGTAAAATGCAGACAGGATGGCTCAAAGATGGTAACACCTGGTATTCACTAGCAGATAGTGGTGCTATGCGCACAGGCTGGTACAAGGAAGGTAACACCTGGTACTCACTCGCAAATAGTGGTGCTATGCGTACAGGTTGGTACAAAGAAGGGTCTACATGGTATTACCTCAAAGACAGTGGCGCTATGGCAACAGGATGGGCGACTGCAAATGGTCAATGGTCTTACTTTGAAAAATCAGGTGCTATGGTAGCAGATAGAGCTGTTCCAGCAAGCGATGGGGAAAGTTATGTCATTGGTAAGGATGGTTATATGTTAACCAAACTCCCTAGTCAGGTTGAACAAGATCCTTTTGATGATACAGTTATTACAGATATCGTTACTTTGTCTGATGGCTATGACTATCACCTTGTTCATAAGAAAGATGGAGTTGTTATCGAAAAGAATACCTGGTATATCAAACCTATTGTTGAACGTTTTTCTTATCAAAAGATTGGCGATATAAAACGAAATACTTTAGATGCAATTACTGATAATAAAAAACCAGGGGAAGAAATTGATCCTAAAGCTGTTATAAAGAATTTCCAAAACTTACCAAATAAGTATTACTTTGGAGCAGATGGACGTAAGGTTGCGAATCTACCAGAATTCACTACTCACTTCCCTATTCAAAAAGTTGGGTCTGAACTTTATCTTAAAAACTCAAGTCCAGTTATTAGTCTAGATTCATCTGGATTGACAATTAATGACAATAAACTTTATCTAAGAGCTGCCAATGATTATAATGGTAAACTTGTAACTGGATATTTCATAATGTTTATGGACGGATTATTATCTAAAGATCACCATATTTTGGGCTATGCAGATGAATCTGGTGAAATCGTGAAGATGAAAGTTTTGCCTAATGATTTCCGTGATTATATTGAAAAAGGAATTTCCGGTTTTTATGGAGAAACTGTTCGATACGACAGTTCAACGGGAAATGTTTCTGTTGTGAAATAAACTATCTGACATAGTAAAACGAAAAAAGCGAACAGCTTTGTATACTAGGAAGTCATGTTCGCTTTTATTCATAAAGTAATAGTTACTGTTTGGTCTCTGTTTCAAAAAAATCTGCTTGATAATAATCACTAACTTCTCTTTTCATTTCTTCTAGTAATCGACTTTCATCTGTTGATTCGAGTAAGGATAATCCTTTATTAATCATAGTATGATCTTCATTAACAATTCCCAGACGTACTTGAGCTACACCTAATAAATCGTATCGTTTCAATATTTTTGCTAAATCAAGGCATTCTTGAATTAAGCATAGACAGTCATCTTTCTTCCCTGCTTCAAGGTACATTCGTGTCATATTGGCTAGAATGGAGTAATGAATACTTTGAATTGGACGATAATCTGTGTATTTATTTAGAGATTTTACAAGTCTTTGACGTAGCATTTCTAGTGAATCAACAGGGAAATGGAAAATGATCATCACTAACAACCGTAAATCTGAGAGGAACCACTGATCTCTTTTTTCCAATTCTTTCCATAACTCTTCAGCCAAGGCTTGGGCTTTATCGGAAAACTGATTTTCAATCACTTCTATAAAAATGGTTAGTTCTTTCACAGCATGCTCTATTGGGATATCATTCTGTACTTCATCTAGATAAATTTGACATTTTGATAGCAGTGTCTTCATTTCCTCTAGATTAGGCGAAGAAATGACTTGATAATATTCTGAAAATAATTTCTTACGAGAATCCGTTTGGTAATGTTGACAAATATAATGAAATTCATCGAAACTCATATCAATTTGCCTCAAAAGTAATTCCATAGTATCATACCTAGGAGTAGAATGATTATTTTCAAACTTAGATAAGTTAGAATGAGTAATGTAGTCACCACAGACCTCATTTTGTGTAATCCCTTTTGACTTACGAATGTATTTATAAACTGAACCAATATCCCACCGCATATTTTTGCCTCCAAAAATGTTCCAAAAGTAGAAGTTTTAAGAAAATATTTATATTTAGTATATCATAAAGGTGTGGGGTGGGCAATGATGATAGAAAGAAGGTGTTGGTTGACTCTTAAGGATTATTAGGAGTTATGTAGAATGTTTATGATGGGAAAATATCTTTTTATAACTATTCAATAAAGGAGGAAATGGCTATGAAAAAATCTAAACTACTCACACTTGGTTTGCTTGCAGGTGCTGGACTACTATTGTCTATCAATCAAGTACAGGCTGCAGATACTTGGGTTAAAAATGGTGCTGACTGGAATCTTTCTCAAGATGGCAGCCTAGCTAAAAATAAATGGGTGCAAAATGCTGGCTCTTGGTATCACTTTGATGGTTCTGGTAAAATGCAGACAGGCTGGCTCAAAGACGGAAATACCTGGTATTCGCTCGCAGATAGTGGTGCTATGCGTACTGGCTGGTACAAGGAAGGTAACACCTGGTACTCACTTGCAAATAGTGGTGCTATGCGTACAGGTTGGTACAAAGAAGGGTCTACATGGTATTACCTCAAAGACAGTGGCGCTATGGCAACAGGATGGGCGACTGCAAATGGTCAATGGTCTTACTTTGAAAAATCAGGTGCTATGGTAGCAGATAGAACTGTTCCAGCAAGCGATGGGGAAAGTTATGTCATTGGTAAGGATGGTTATCTGTTAACCAAACTACCTAGTCAGGTTGAACAATCTCAAGCGGATGATACAATTATCACAAATATTGTTACTTTGTCTGATGGTTATGATTATCACCTTATTTATACAAAAGATGGAGTCATTGTTGAAAAGAATGCCTGGTACATCAAACCAGAGTTTAAAAAGTTTTCTAATAAATATGGGGATCACGTTTCAAATACGATGTTGGCTTTAACAGATAATAAAGATCAAGGACAGGAAATTGATCCTAAAGCTGTTATAAAGAATTTCCAAAACTTACCAAACAGGTATTACTTTGGGGCAGATGGTCGTCGCGTAACAAATTTACCAGAAATGACCACCTATTCAGAGATTAAAAAAGTTGGAAATGATGTCTATCTAGAAAATCCAGGTGCACGACTTTTTCTTGGAGCTACCAGCTTCACAATCAATAATAATAAACTATACTATTTAGATGGTGATAATGGCAAACTCAAAACAGGTTATTTTGCATTGATTGATGATAGACCAAGCTATCATCACTATCATATTCTTGTTTATGCAGACCAATCTGGTGAAATTCTTAAAATGAAACGATTGCCAACAGGAATTTCAGATTATCTTAATAAAGAAATTGACGGTTTCTACGGTCAAACTGTTAAAATCGATAGTAAGACAGGAAATGTTTCTGTTGTGAAATAAACTATCAGACAGAGTAAAACGAAAAAGCGAACAGCTTTGTTTACTAGGAAGTCATGTTCATTTCACTATAGAATAGGAGGAAATGGCTATGAAAAAATCTAAACTACTCACACTTGGTTTGCTTGCAGGTGCTGGACTACTATTGTCTATCAACCAAGCACAGGCTGCAGATACTTGGGTTAAAAATGGTGCTGACTGGAATCTTTCACAAGATGGCAGTCTAGCTAAGGATAAATGGGTACAAAATGCTGGCTCATGGTATCACTTCGACAGCACTGGTAAAATGCAGACAGGCTGGCTCAAAGACGGCAATACTTGGTATTCTCTAGCAGATAGTGGTGCTATGCGCACAGGATGGTACAAGGAAGGCAACACCTGGTACTCACTAGCAGATAGTGGTGCCATGCGTACAGGTTGGTACAAAGAAGGGTCTACATGGTACTATCTTCGTTTTAGTGGTTCTATGCAGACAGGTTGGGAGTTCATAGATAATAATTGGTATTATTTTGAACAATCAGGTGCAATGGCCTCTGATAGAGTTGTAAATTCTAGTGATGGCACAGGCTATATTCTCAGCAAGGATGGCCATATGTTCACTTTACAAAATAGCCCTTATAAAAATGGTGACATTGTTCGTTTAGGCGATGGATATGAATATCTGATTACAGCAAAATTTGACGGAAATAACTTTACTGATGTTATCGTGGATAAAAACACTTGGTATATCAAACCTGAGTTCAAGAAGTTCTCCGACAAATATGGAGATGAGGTTGCAAATACTACCTTAGCTTTAGTGGATAATAAAGAAGAAGGACAAGAAATTGATCCTAAGGCAGTTATTCGTAATTTCCAAAATCTACCAGGTCGATATTACTTTGGAGCAGATGGTCGTAGAGTATTACCACTTCCAGAGATGACAACTAGATCAGAAATCAAAAAAGTTGGCAATGATCTTTATCTAGAAGACCCAGGTGTACGACTTAGACTTCCATCTACTAACTTCACAATAAATAACAATAAACTATACCATTTAGATAATGGACAAGGTAAGCTTAAAACAGGTTACTTTGTATTGATTGATGACGGTATGTCTACAACCCACTATCATTTCCTTGTATATGCAGACCAATCTGGTGAGGTTCTTAAGATGAAACGCTTGCCATCAAGATTTTCAGATTATTTTGACAAAGAAATCGATGGTTTCTATGGTCAAAAAATTAAGATTACACAGCCAAATAAGTATGAATATTACAAGGTTCTTGTGGTAAAATAAATAGATAAGCAATCTTCACAACGAATATAAAATTAAAACGTGCAAATCATTTTCAAGAGGCTTTAGATTTCTTGTATTTTAAAAGAAACTAAAGCCTTTTGTGGATTTATAAGGGGATAGAGAGGATATAAAATTATGAAAAGGAGTTTGTCATGAAAATGAAAAATACATTTGTAGAATTGGAACAATTTGAAGATATTTACAGTTGGTGATATCTATTCCCAAAGCAAAGCTAGTGTTTTGCTACTAATGGGTTAATTAAACGGATTTATGATTATATTACTTGAATTTTTAGTGTTTATATTGATTTTAATCAATATTTTAGCTCCTCCGATTTATCTAGGTAGTCAACTCTCTAAAGCATTTTATGACAAACGTTCTATATTTCTTTTGGTAGTTTTTCAGCTATTTGCTACCTTCGTTTTTCCGAGTTTCTCGCATGTTGCTAATTTATTATTCTTTTATATAATATTTTGGATTGTGTTAAAGAAAAAGAAGAAGGAAGCTCTATTTCTTGCCCTTTATCTATTTGTGTTTTATCAAAGTATTCGATATTTGATTTTGACATTTATAATACGATTGATATTTGACTACTCTGAACTATCTGATTTTTTGCATAGTGGATTTAATTCTGTATTTAGTTTGATTTCGTTGTTTTTGTCTGTTGTCATTTTAAGACGATGGGGAATTGATTTCAATATATTATTTTTAGATAAATTTCAATCGTTAGTGATGAAAAGTATGTGGATTTTATCCTTATTGTTTGGTTTCAGACTTTTTTCATCCATTATGTCTGGGGGATGTAATCCTTTCTACGTTCGTTTTGACACGACCATTTCTCTCTTGATTTTCATTCTCTTTTTCTCTTGGCTCTTTTACATCAAGCATTTAGAGCAGGTTTATCGTGATGAGCAGACCATTCAGAGACAGGAAGATGAAAATCGTTCCTTGCAAGGGATGGTGGATAAGTTGGGTCATCTCTATGATGAGGTTCGAGGTTTCCGTCATGATTTTGCAGGGATTGTCGCCAGCATGGAGCCTGCCATAGCGAATCAAGACATGGCTGAGGTGTCTACCATTTATCAAGATGTCTTTCTAAAGACAAATGAAAAGCTGAGGAAAGCGGACTACACAGCCTTTAATCTTCACAATATCCATGACATAGCCATTCGCAATACCTTGGCAAAAGCCATGATTGTGGCAGATAAGCAAGGAATTCATTTTAGTTTGGAGACGGTGGGAGTCGTAGAAGAACTAGCATTGCCGATGTTGGAGGCTATCCGTATCCTCTCTATCCTCACGACAAATGCCTTAGAGGCAGCCGGTGAGTCTGAAAATCCGCAGATTCGGGTTGCTTTGTTGGCAAGTGATAGGAGTGTCCGTTTTATCATTGAAAACACTCGTAAGAAAGAAGAACTGAATCCCAGCATTCTCAGTCAAAAGGGTTATTCGACCAAGGGAAACCACAGTGGACTGGGCTTAGCGACCTTGGAGGACATGGTTTTTCATTATGATTTGAACTTAGATACCCAGCTAGGAGAGACGACTTTTATACAAGATTTAGAATTACCATTTAAGGGATGAGAAACGAGGGGGAGAGGAATGAGAATTTTAGTTTTGGAAGACGATAGAGTCCAGCAGGGACGGATAGAGCAGACTTTACTAGATATTGGTCGCTCTCGCAATTTGAGATTGGGAATTGATATTGCCAAAAACTATGGAGATGTTGAAAAGTATTCTCAGTATTTTGACCATTACCAACTCTATTTATTGGATTTAGAGATTGATGGAGAGTGTGATTGGATAGTATGATTTTGACTTTTATTAAGGAAACTCTATTTGCTTTATTGTTGATAGTCTCCATTATAGTTCCTCCAATCTATCTAGGTTACCAAATTACACCGGAATTTCGTAAAAAGAGATACGTAGTCTATTTACTAATGATGCAAGCAATAGCTGGTAAAACTTTTTTTGAAATTATGTATTTGGAAGCTTTAATCTTTTTTTACCTTATTTTCTATATGAAAGGGAAGAAAAAGGGGGAGTCTTTATTTCTTTCGCTCTATCTTTTTAGTTTTTATCAGAGTATTCGTTATTTATTGGTATTGTTCTATATTCGGATGCTAGATATAGATATGCTATCGGAAGTAGGAAATGGGATTGTTAACTCTTCTTTTTCCCTATTAGCTATCGTACTAACAGTAGTTATGATGAAACGTTGGTCTTTGGATTTGGATTTATTCTTTTCAGATACTTTTAAAACCCACTATCGTAAGAGTTTTTTCATTATCCTACCTCTGACTGTATTTAGGATATTCTCTTCGTTTATGACTAATAGAAATAGTTCTTTCTACGTTCGTTTTGATACGACCATTTCTCTCCTGATTTTCATTCTCTTTTTCTCTTGGCTCTTTTACATCAAGCATTTGGAGCAGGTTTATCGTGATGAGCAGACCATTCAGAGACAGGAAGATGAAAATCGTTCCTTGCAAGGGATGGTGGATAAGTTGGGTCATCTCTATGATGAGGTTCGAGGTTTCCGTCATGATTTTGCAGGGATTGTCGCCAGCATGGAGCCTGCCATAGCGAATCAAGACATGGCTGAGGTGTCTACCATTTATCAAGATGTCTTTCTAAAGACAAATGAAAAGCTGAGGAAAGCGGACTACACAGCCTTTAATCTTCACAATATCCATGACATAGCCATTCGCAATACCTTGGCAAAAGCCATGATTGTGGCAGATAAGCAAGGAATTCATTTTAGTTTGGAGACGGTGGGAGTCGTAGAAGAACTAGCATTGCCGATGTTGGAGGCTATCCGTATCCTCTCTATCCTCACGACAAATGCCTTAGAGGCAGCCGGTGAGTCTGAAAATCCGCAGATTCGGGTTGCTTTGTTGGCAAGTGATAGGAGTGTCCGTTTTATCATTGAAAACACTCGTAAGAAAGAAGAACTGAATCCCAGCATTCTCAGTCAAAAGGGTTATTCGACCAAGGGAAACCACAGTGGACTGGGCTTAGCGACCTTGGAGGACATGGTTTTTCATTATGATTTGAACTTAGATACCCAGCTAGGAGAGACGACTTTTATACAAGATTTAGAATTACCATTTAAGGGATGAGAAACGAGGGGGAGAGGAATGAGAATTTTAGTTTTGGAAGACGATAGAGTCCAGCAGGGACGGATAGAGCAGACTTTACTAGATATTGGTCGCTCTCGCAATTTGAGATTGGGAATTGATATTGCCAAAAACTATGGAGATGTTGAAAAGTATTCTCAGTATTTTGACCATTATCAGCTCTATTTATTGGATTTAGAGATTGATGGAGAGCGTGAACGGGGTTTTCAGGTTGCTCAACAGGTTCGGGAGCGAGATCCCTTTACAAGTATTGTCTTTGTGTCCACACACTCGGAGGCTTTGCCTCTAGCTTTTCGCTATCACTTGTCTGCCTTGGATTTTATTTCCAAGGATCAGCCAGAGGAAGATTACCGTCATCAGTTGGAGCGCTGTCTGGACTATGTACTGGCAGTGGACAAGAGGGAAAATATGCGTCTCTTCACCTATAGTTTTGAGGGAAGACGGGGCTTTACTCTGCCCTACCATGAGATTTTAGCCTTTGAAACCTCAGTGGAATCCCACCGTATCAAGGTCTATTATGCCAATCACTCTATTAAGACCATTTATGGCAGTCTCAAGGATATCGCTGCCAAGGCTGAAAAAGATTACTTTGTCTATGCCAATCGCAATACGTTGGTTAGTTTACAGGCAATTGAAGAGATGACTGCCACAGAAGTGACCTTGTTAGAAGGCTTGCATTTTCCCGTATCACGGACAGCCAGAAGAACCCTAAAAAAACATCTCAATGTCTAATATCTGTTAGACTTGGATGAGTTTATCAATAAGAATGTCGGAAAAATTTCTGATATTCTTATTTTTTTGACTTCTTTTTCGAATAGATAAGTAAGAGGAAAAAGGAAGGAGTATGGTTCATGTATCTACCAATTTTTTATCCGTGGTTTACTAAATTATTTTTCAAATAAATTTAATTAGTTGTACATTTTTGAATTGTTTTTCGAATAGATAAGTAAGAAGAAAAGGAAGGAGCCTAGCTCATGTTTATATCAATGTTCTACCCATGGTTCACTGAGTTATTTTTTAAATAAATTTAATTTAGTTGTACATTTTCGAAATTTTTTTCGAATAGATAAGTAAGAGGAAAAGGAAAGGAGTATGGTTCATGTATCTACCAATTTTCTATTCATGGTATATTAAATTATTTTTGAAATAAAATTTGATTTAGTTGTTTATTTTCGAATTCTTTTTCGAATAGATAAGTGAGACGAAAAGGAAGGAGCCTACGCGATGTATTTACCAATCTTATTGCCATGGTTTATCAAATGGTATTTAAAATAAATGAAATTTACCTGTTCATTTTAAATCACTTCTCAAATAGATAAGTGAGACGAAAAGGAATTCAGTAATTTATCTATTCTGGTTTTTAAAATGGTTTAAGAGCCAGAAATCGTAAACTAAAAAATAGAAATAAAGGAGAAAAAAGATGACAAATTTTGACAAAATGGAACAGAACTTTGTAGCTCTTACAGAAGAAGAGTTGATGAATGTAGATGGGGGAATTGCACCACTAGTAGTTGCGTTTGGAGTAGCGGCGTTTAAAGGTTTTTCTGTAACAGGAGGGGCTATTATACTGGGAGCAGGTCTCTATCAAGTTGGTAAAAATCTGAAATAAGACTTTGAGTAAGTTTTATGAATAGAATATTAAAAAAAATATATATAGGATCTGCTTTAATATCTTACAGCATATTATTAATTTATTCTCTACTTAATTTAGAGAAGGTATCGTTGGGGATCTGTATTTTGTTAGTAGCATTGACATACTATATTAATAAAAAAGAAATATTTAAAGCAAAAGTGAATAAGAGCAAGGAGAACTTAAAATGAATATTTTAGTAAATGATAATCAGTTTACAGAAATGACAGAAAAAGAACTAGCAACAGTTGATGGAGGAGTACTTCCTGCAGCGGTAGTAGCAGTTCCAGTAGGAATCAAGGTTGCGGGGTATGTTGTCGGCAGCTTATCTGCTGCAGGGCTAGTTGCATGGGGTTACTTTAGATAAGACACTTTGGAGAAATCAATGAATTTTTCAAACGAATTTGCGGCTGTTATTATATCAGCTTCAGGGATAGTGGGTTTATTAGTAGGAGTCACTATTGGCTTGGCTAGTATTATTTAAAGGGATATAACATGCAAAATTTGAATCAATTTGAAATCGTAGAGCAAAGTGAATAAGTTGGAGCAGGTTTATTAATTGTTATCAAAGGATCATTACTTCCTGTAGGTGGAGCAGCTTTGGGGTATTATGCGAATAGACCATAATCTGATTGTAGTCAGAGAGGCATTTCTATGTTTTTAAAAAAAGAAGTGATATTACTAGGGGTATTGTTATCGATACGTATTATTTTTACTATCGTTCAAATTTTAATTGACTATAAAATATTATCTGGACAGTATAGTGTAAATTTTATGGATATTTCAGAAGTATTTACTTACCCAATACTCATTTTACTCATTTACATAGCAATAAAATATAATACAAAGGAGTAATGAAGAACATGAATCAAAAGGATTTTGTGTATATGAATGGTAGCGTTTTTCCGCCATTCTTGTCAGGTAATTAGGGGTTTCTTATGAAAACATTTTTATTAGGCTTTGCTGAAGGGTATTTTATCGTATCGCTCATAATCTACATCGCAACGTATTTGATTTTGAAAAATCCAATCAATACCCTATTTTATCCAGAAATTTACCCCGTTTTATTTGGGCTCTTTTATCTAGGATATAAGATCAATAAAAAGCGAGTAGAGTAAACAGTTAAGAATGACTTGTTAGTCTGCGCTGAAAATAGCTAGGCTAGAATCTAAGAATGCATCACATCGGAGTTTAATATGAAATTTGTTAAATCAATACTGAAAGTTTGGCCTGAAATCATGGTATTACTTAGTTCAATGTCTTATACCATCATCAGATTAGTAGCTGATATGAATAAAGTATCTTTACCTACTTGGTTTGATAGTTTCAATATACCAACGATTGCATTATTTATGATGGTCTTCATTATTTTATACAGAAGTAAAGAAAAAAAGAATGGATAAATTTGAAGTAGTAGACTCTTTATAGGGAATAGGTGTCTTATAGTAACGAATCAAAAAAAGGAGTAACTATGAATCGTAATTTAGAACGGTGTTATCTATTCTGACCATGAATAGATTATACCAGAGGTGTCTTAGAAATAGCAGGGACATTAAAAATTGAAGTAACTTTAAATAGGATGTCGTAAAGGTTACTATCAATGATTTATTTGTTCCAAGCTTGCCTAGGGTGACAGTAAAAAATCAATTTCCTTTCATACCATATTTTTAGTAGGTAGGACGTTTGTTCTGCCTATTTTTTGCCAAAAAAAGTACAGTTGAGGTGTTTATTTAGAGTTTTACATATATTTTTGATAAAATAGTTATAGAAATTAGGAGAGTTGAAGAAAAGAAATGAAGAAGGTTTTAAGATATTTTTTAGTATTTGTTTTTCTGTTTTTGATGAATATTTTCATCTTTAAGATACTAGCAACTCTGGGATTTCAGCTGACAATGAGTGAAAAGAGTTATATTGTACCACCGCTGTTTTCGATTATCGTTTTGTACATGATTGACAAAAGAATTAGGAAGAAAAAGAAATAAATATATATATTTTAGGTAGGACGTTTGTTCTACCTATTTTTTATCCAAAAAGTGCAGTTGGGAGGGAGATAGGCGCATTTGGGGAGGAAGTCCAGTTTTTGTTTGAGGATTGGGGTAAGATAGTTATTATAAGATGAGTTTAGGAAAAGGAGATGAATATGAAATTTGGGAAACGTCACTATCGTCCGCAGGTGGATCAGATGGACTGCGGTGTAGCTTCATTAGCCATGGTTTTTGGCTACTATGGTAGCTATTATTCTTTGGCTCACTTGCGAGAATTGGCCAAGACAACCATGGATGGGACGACGGCCTTGGGCTTGGTCAAGGTGGCAGAGGAGATTGGTTTTGAGACGCGAGCAATTAAGGCGGATATGACGCTCTTTGACTTGCCAGATTTGACTTTTCCTTTTGTTGCCCATGTGCTGAAGGAAGGAAAATTGCTCCACTACTATGTGGTGACTGGACAGGATAAGGAAAGCATTCATATTGCCGATCCAGATCCCGGGGTGAAATTGACCAAACTGCCACGTGAGCGCTTTGCGGAAGAATGGACAGGAGTGACTCTGTTTATGGCACCTAGTCCAGACTACAAGCCTCATAAGGATCAAAAGAATGGCCTGCTCTCTTTTATCCCTATATTAGTGAAGCAGCGTGGCTTGATTGCCAATATCGTTTTGGCAACACTCTTGGTCACCTTGATTAACATTGTGGGTTCTTATTATCTGCAGTCTATCATTGATACCTATGTGCCAGATCAGATGCGTTCGACACTGGGGATTATTTCTATTGGGTTGGTGATCGTCTATATTCTCCAGCAGATCTTATCTTACGCTCAGGAGTATCTCTTACTTGTTTTGGGGCAACGTTTGTCGATTGACGTAATTTTGTCCTATATCAAGCATGTTTTTCACCTACCTATGTCCTTTTTTGCGACACGTAGGACAGGGGAAATCGTGTCTCGTTTCACAGATGCTAACAGTATCATCGATGCGCTGGCTTCGACCATTCTTTCGATTTTCCTAGATGTATCAACGGTTGTCATTATTTCCCTTGTTTTATTTTCACAAAATACCAATCTCTTTTTCATGACTTTATTGGCGCTCCCTATCTACACAGTGATTATCTTTGCCTTTATGAAGCCGTTTGAAAAGATGAATCGGGATACCATGGAAGCCAATGCGGTTCTGTCTTCTTCTATCATTGAGGACATCAATGGTATTGAGACTATCAAGTCTTTGACCAGTGAAAGTTCACGCTACCAAAAGATTGACAAGGAATTTGTGGATTATCTGAAAAAATCCTTTACCTATAGTCGGGCAGAGAGTCAGCAAAAGGCTCTGAAAAAAGTTGCCCATCTCTTGCTCAATGTCGGCATTCTCTGGATGGGGGCTGTTCTGGTCATGGATGGCAAGATGAGTTTGGGGCAGTTGATTACCTATAATACCTTGCTGGTTTACTTTACCAATCCTTTGGAAAATATCATCAATCTGCAAACTAAGCTTCAGACAGCGCAGGTTGCCAATAACCGTCTGAATGAAGTTTATCTGGTAGCTTCTGAGTTTGAGGAGAAGAAAACAGTTGAGGATCTGAGCTTGATGAAGGGAGATATGACTTTCAAGCAGGTTTCCTACAAGTATGGCTATGGTCGAGATGTCTTGTCAGATATCAATTTGACCATTCCCCAAGGCTCTAAGGTGGCTTTTGTGGGAATTTCAGGGTCAGGTAAGACGACCTTGGCCAAGATGATGGTTAATTTTTATGATCCAAGTCAGGGAGAGATTAGTCTGGGTGGTGTCAATCTCAATCAGATTGATAAAAAGGCCCTGCGTCAGTATATCAACTATCTGCCTCAACAGCCCTATGTCTTTAACGGAACGATTTTGGAGAATCTTCTTTTGGGAGCCAAGGAGGGGACGACTCAAGAGGATATCTTACGGGCGGTCGAGTTGGCAGAGATTCGGGAGGACATTGAGCGCATGCCACTGAATTACCAGACAGAATTGACTTCGGATGGGGCAGGGATCTCAGGTGGTCAACGTCAGAGAATTGCTCTGGCGCGTGCTCTCTTGACAGATGCGCCGGTCTTGATTTTGGATGAGGCAACTAGCAGTCTGGATATCTTGACTGAGAAGCGAATTGTCGATAATCTCATGGCTTTAGACAAGACCTTGATTTTCATTGCTCACCGCTTGACCATTGCTGAGCGGACAGAGAAGGTTGTTGTCTTGGATCAGGGCAAGATTGTTGAAGAAGGAAATCATGCTGATTTACTTGCACAGGGTGGCTTTTACGCCCATTTGGTGAATAGCTAGAAAGAGGAGAGGATGAAACCAGAATTTTTAGAAAGTGCGGAGTTTTATAATCGTCGTTACCATAATTTTTCCAGTCGGGTGATTGTCCCCATGTCCCTTCTGCTCGTGTTTTTGCTTGGCTTTGCAACTTTTGCAAAGAAGGAGATGAGTTTGTCTACTAGAGCTACTGTCGAGCCTAGTCGTATCCTGGCAAATATCCAGTCAACTAGCAATAATCGTATTCTTGTCAATCATTTGGAAGAAAATAAGCTGGTTAAAAAGGGAGAACTGTTGGTTCAATATCAAGAAGGGGCAGAGGGTATCCAAGCGGAGGCCTATGCTAGTCAGTTGGACATGCTCAAGGATCAAAAAAAGCATTTGGAGTATTTGCAAAAGAGTTTGCAAGAAGGGGAGAACCACTTTCCAGAGGAGGATAAGTTTGGCTATCAAGCCACCTTTCGTGACTACCTCAGCCAAGCAGGTAGTCTTAGGGCTAGTACATCGCAACAAAATGAGACCATCGCGTCCCAGAATGCAGCAGCTAGCCAAACCCAAGCCGAAATCGGCAACCTCATCAGCCAAACAGAGGCTAAAATTCGCGATTACCAGACAGCTAAGTCAGCTATTGAAACAGGTGCTTCCTTGGACAGTCAGAATCTAGCCTACTCTCTCTACCAGTCCTACAAGTCTCAGGGCGAGGAAAATCCGCAATCTAAGGCACAAGCAGTTGCGCAAGTTGAAGCGCAGCTTTCTCAGTTAGAATCTAGTCTCGCTACTTACCGTGTCCAGTATGCAGGTTCAGGTACGCAGCAAGCCTATGCGTCAGGCTTAAGCAGTCAATTGGAGTCTCTCAAATCCCAACACTTGGCAAAGGTTGGTCAGGAATTGACCCTTCTAGACCAGAAAATCCTGGAAGCAGAGTCAGGCAAGAAGATTCAGGGAAGTCTTCTAGACAAGGGGAAAATTACGGCGAGTGAGGATGGGGTTCTTCATCTTAATCCTGAGACCAGTGATTCTACCATGGTTGCAGAAGGTGCCCTACTAGCCCAACTCTATCCGTCCTTGGAAAAAGAAGGGAAAGCCAAACTCACAGCTTATCTAAGTTCAAAAGATGTAGCAAGGATCAAGGTCGGTGATTCTGTTCGCTATACTACGACTCATGATGCCAAGAATCAAATTTTCCTAGATTCTACTATTACAAGTATTGATGCGACAGCTACTAAGACTGAAAAAGGGAATTTCTTTAAAATCGAGGCGGAGACTAATCTAACTTCGGAGCAGGCTGAAAAACTTCGGTACGGGGTGGAAGGTCGCCTGCAGATGATTACGGGCAAGAAAAGTTACCTACGTTATTATTTAGATCAATTTTTGAATAAAGAGTAATGTTCGTGTTTTTAGAGTTAAATGATTTTAAAACTGTGAGAAAGATTCTTCTTGCAGTTTTTTCTTTATGATTTTCGATGTCACCACGTTATTTATTCGGTTAAATTCTTGTAATTTTAGGTTTTTTATGGTAGAATGTGCTCAAGTAATACGAAAGGCGAACTTTAAAATGTCAAAACAATTGATCTATTCGGGAAAAGCTAAAGATATCTATACAACTGAGGATGAAAATCTTATTATTTCAATTTACAAGGACCAGGCGACTGCTTTCAATGGTGTTAAGAAGGAGCAGATTGCAGGTAAGGGAGTCTTGAATAATCAGATTTCATCTTTTATTTTTGAGAAATTAAATGCGGCTGGTGTGGCGACTCACTTTGTGGAGAAACTTTCAGATACAGAACAACTCAATAAAAAGGTTGAAATCATTCCTTTGGAAGTCGTGCTACGCAACTACACGGCTGGTTCTTTTTCAAAACGTTTTGGTGTAGATGAAGGAATCGCATTTGAGACTCCGATTGTTGAATTTTACTACAAAAATGATGATTTGGATGACCCATTTATCAATGACGAGCATGTGAAATTCCTACAGATTGCGGATGACCAGCAAATCGCCTACTTGAAGGAAGAAACTCGTCGAATCAATGAACTCTTGAAAGTCTGGTTTGCTGAGGTTGGGCTTAAGTTGATTGACTTTAAGCTAGAGTTCGGTTTTGACAAGGATGGCAAGATTATCTTAGCAGATGAATTTTCGCCAGATAACTGTCGCTTGTGGGATGCGGATGGCAACCACATGGATAAGGATGTTTTCCGTAGAGGATTGGGAGAACTAACCGACGTTTACGAGATTGTTTGGGAAAAGTTGCAGGAATTGAAATAACAACCTCAAGGCTGTTTGGGAACATTGCAAGAGCTGAAATAAAGGAATAAGAATTGATGGATAAACGTATTTTTGTTGAAAAAAAGGCTGATTTTCAGGTCAAGTCAGAGAGTTTGGTGAGAGAGCTCCAGCACAACTTGGGACTTTCAACTTTGAAAAGTATTCGCATCGTGCAAGTGTATGATGTATTTGACTTGGCAGAGGACTTGTTTGCGCCTGCAGAGAAACACATTTTCTCTGAGCAGGTGACAGACCATGTTTTGGACGAAGCGGCTGTACAGGCGGATCTTGCCAACTATGCTTTCTTTGCGATTGAAAGCCTACCAGGGCAGTTTGACCAGCGTGCAGCATCTTCACAGGAAGCCTTGCTTTTATTAGGGAGTTCGAGTGATGTGACGGTCAATACAGCTCAACTTTACTTGGTCAATAAAGACATTGATGCGACTGAGTTAGAGGCGGTCAAGATCTATCTGCTCAATCCAGTTGATTCTCGTTTCAAGGACATCACGATAGGGATTGCCAAGCAGGAATTTTCTGAGTCAGACAAGACCATTCCTAAATTGACTTTCTTTGAAAACTATATAGCAGAAGATTTTGCGCGCTACAAGGCTGAACAAGGGATGGCCATGGAAGTGGATGATTTGCTCTTTATCCAAGACTATTTCAAGTCAATCGGGCGCGTGCCAACTGAGACGGAACTCAAGGTTTTGGATACTTACTGGTCTGACCACTGCCGTCACACAACTTTTGAGACAGAGTTGAAACACATCGACTTTTCAGCTTCTAAATTCCAAAAGCAATTGCAGTCAACCTATGACAAGTATATTGCCATGCGTGATGAGTTGGGGCGTTCTGAAAAACCGCAAACTTTGATGGATATGGCGACTATTTTCGGTCGTTATGAGCGTGCTAATGGACGTTTGGATGATATGGAAGTGTCAGACGAAATCAATGCTTGCTCAGTAGAAATCGAAGTGGACGTTGATGGTATCAAGGAACCTTGGCTCCTCATGTTTAAAAATGAAACTCATAATCACCCAACGGAAATTGAGCCATTTGGTGGGGCGGCTACTTGTATCGGTGGAGCCATTCGTGACCCATTATCAGGCCGTTCTTACGTTTACCAAGCCATGCGTATCTCGGGTGCTGGAGATATTACCGCACCGATTTCGGAAACGCGTGCTGGGAAATTGCCACAACAGGTCATTTCTAAGACAGCGGCTCATGGTTATTCTTCATACGGTAACCAAATTGGGCTTGCGACGACCTACGTTCGTGAGTATTTCCACCCAGGCTTTGTAGCTAAACGCATGGAGCTTGGTGCTGTTGTCGGAGCGGCTCCTAAGGGCAATGTGGTCCGTGAAAAACCGGAAGCGGGAGATGTGATTATTCTCCTTGGAGGTAAGACTGGACGTGATGGTGTCGGTGGTGCGACAGGCTCTTCTAAGGTTCAAACAGTTGAGTCTGTAGAGACTGCTGGAGCTGAGGTTCAAAAAGGGAATGCTATCGAAGAACGCAAGATTCAACGTCTTTTCCGTAATGGTGAAGTGACACGTCTGATCAAAAAATCAAATGACTTTGGTGCGGGTGGTGTCTGTGTAGCCATCGGTGAATTGGCAGATGGTCTTGAAATTGACCTCAACAAGGTGCCTCTTAAATACCAAGGCTTGAATGGTACCGAAATTGCCATCTCTGAATCTCAAGAACGGATGGCAGTCGTGGTTCGTCCTGAGGATGTAGATGCCTTCGTTGCTGAATGTAACAAAGAGAATATTGATGCTGTTGTGGTGGCGACAGTGACTGAAAAACCAAATCTAGTCATGCACTGGAATGGTGAAACCATTGTCGACTTGGAACGCCGTTTCCTTGATACCAATGGTGTGCGCGTAGTCGTTGATGCAAAGGTGGTGGACAAATATGTCAAGCTTCCAGAAGAACGTCAAACATCTGCTGACACACTTGAAGCAGATACTCTTGTGGTTCTATCTGACCTTAACCATGCGAGTCAAAAAGGCTTGCAGACCATCTTTGACTGCTCGGTCGGTCGCTCAACGGTCAATCACCCACTTGGTGGTCGCTATCAACTCACACCAACTGAGGCATCTGTGCAGAAATTACCAGTTCAACACGGTGTGACTCATACTGCGTCTGTTATGGCTCAAGGATTCAATCCATATGTAGCGGAATGGTCTCCATACCACGGTGCTGCTTATGCGGTTATTGAAGCAACTGCTCGTTTGGTAGCTGCTGGTGCCAACTGGTCTAAGGCTCGCTTCTCTTACCAAGAGTACTTCGAGCGCATGGACAAACAAGCTGAGCGTTTTGGTCAGCCAGTAGCAGCGCTTCTAGGCTCTATTGAAGCTCAGATTCAACTTGGTTTGCCATCTATCGGTGGTAAGGACTCCATGTCTGGTACTTTTGAAGAATTGACAGTACCGCCAACCTTGGTTGCCTTTGGGGTGACGACGGCAGATAGCCGTAAGGTGCTCTCTCCAGAATTTAAAGCTGTTGGGGAAAATATCTATTACATCTCCGGTCAAGCACTCTCTGCAGAGATTGATTTTGACTTGATTAAGAAAAATTTTGCTCAGTTTGAAGCCCTTCAAAAGGCTCACAAAGTAACAGCAGCTTCAGCTGTTAAATACGGTGGTGTTATTGAAAGTTTGGCACTTGCTACTTTTGGAAATCATATCGGTGCAGAGGTAATCTTGCCTGAACTTGAAAGTTCTTTGACAGCACAATTGGGCGGATTTGTTTTCACCTCTCCTGAAGAAATTGCTGGAGTAGAGAAGATTGGACAAACAAGTGCAGACTTTACACTAACTGTCAACGGTGTGAAGCTAGATGGACACAAACTTGACAGTGCCTTCCAAGGAAAACTGGAAGAAGTTTACCCAACAGAATTTGCCCAAGCCAAAGAACTAGCTGAAGTACCAGCTGTGGCATCAGATGTTGTGATTAAAGCAAAAGAAAAGGTTGAAAAACCTGTGGTTTATATCCCAGTCTTCCCGGGCACCAACTCGGAATATGACTCAGCCAAGGCCTTCGAAAAAGAAGGTGCAGAGGTCAACTTGGTGCCATTTGTGACCTTGAATGAAGAGGCTATTGTCAAGTCAGTTGAAACCATGGTTGACAACATCGGCAAGGCTAACATTCTCTTCTTTGCAGGTGGTTTCTCAGCTGCGGACGAGCCAGATGGTTCAGCTAAGTTTATCGTCAACATCCTTCTCAATGAAAAAGTCCGTGTGGCTATTGATAGCTTTATCGCCCGTGGTGGCTTGATTATCGGTATCTGTAATGGATTCCAGGCCTTGGTCAAATCAGGTCTTCTTCCCTACGGGAACTTTGAAGATGCCAAAAGTACGAGCCCAACCCTCTTCTACAATGATGCCAACCAACACGTGGCCAAGATGGTAGAAACTCGCATTGCCAATACCAACTCACCATGGTTAGCTGCGGTGCAAGTGGGCGATATCCACGCTATTCCTGTTTCACACGGTGAAGGGAAATTTGTCGTGACGGCTGAGGAATTTGCGGAACTCCGTGACAATGGACAAATTTTCAGCCAATACGTGGACTTCGAAGGCAAACCAAGTATGGATTCTAAGTACAATCCAAATGGTTCTGTAAATGCTATAGAGGGAATTACTAGCAAGAACGGCCAAATCATTGGTAAAATGGGACACTCAGAACGTTATGAGGATGGTCTTTTCCAAAATATCCCAGGAAATAAAGACCAGCACCTGTTTACGTCGGCGGTTAAATACTTTACTGGAAAATAAGACTTACAGATTTTCTAATAGATAGTATCAGTAATGTAAAAGTCATGTAGATTTAGCTCTTGGTGCTACACAAATAAAAATTAGGTATATAAAATGACATACGAAGTAAAATCTCTTAATGAAGAATGTGGTGTTTTCGGTATCTGGGGACATCCAGATGCTGCTAAATTGACCTATTTTGGACTCCACAGTCTTCAGCACCGTGGTCAAGAGGGGGCAGGAATCCTCTCCAATGACCAAGGGAAACTACAGCGGCATCGCGATATGGGTCTTCTATCAGAAGTCTTCAGAAATCCTGCTAACTTAGATAAATTGACAGGAGCTGGTGCGATTGGGCATGTTCGTTACGCGACTGCTGGCGAAGCTTCTGTAGATAACATTCAGCCCTTCCTCTTCCGTTTTCACGATATGCAGTTTGGATTGGCTCATAATGGAAATCTGACCAATGCAGCCTCTCTCAAGAAAGAACTGGAACAAAGAGGAGCGATTTTCAGCGCGACTTCGGACTCAGAAATCTTGGCTCACCTCATTCGTCGCAGTCACAATCCGAACTTGATGGGCAAAATCAAGGAAGCGCTCAGCCTTGTCAAAGGTGGTTTTGCCTATATCTTGCTGTTTGAGGACAAGTTGATTGCGGCTCTTGACCCCAATGGTTTCCGTCCACTTTCTATCGGGAAAATGGCCAACGGAGCGGTGGTGGTTTCCTCTGAAACCTGTGCTTTTGAGGTTATTGGTGCTGAATGGATTCGTGATTTGAAGCCAGGTGAGATTGTGATCATTGATGACAAGGGCATCCAGTATGATAGCTATACAGATGATACTCAGTTAGCAATCTGTTCCATGGAGTATATCTACTTTGCTCGCCCTGATTCTAATATTCATGGTGTCAATGTCCATACGGCTCGTAAACGTATGGGTGCCCAATTGGCGCGTGAATTCAAGCATGAGGCAGATATTGTGGTAGGTGTGCCCAATTCTTCCCTCAGCGCGGCTATGGGATTTGCGGAAGAATCTGGGCTACCAAATGAAATGGGCCTTATCAAGAACCAATACACCCAACGGACCTTTATCCAACCGACTCAAGAATTGCGGGAGCAAGGGGTGCGGATGAAACTATCTGCTGTTTCTGGTGTTGTAAAAGGCAAGCGTGTGGTTATGATTGATGACTCTATTGTACGTGGAACAACCTCTCGTCGTATCGTTCAGCTCTTGAAAGAAGCGGGTGCAACTGAGGTTCACGTGGCTATTGGCAGTCCAGCGCTAGCTTATCCATGTTTCTACGGGATTGATATCCAGACCCGTCAGGAACTGATTGCGGCCAATCATACGGTTGAAGAAACTCGCCAAATCATTGGTGCGGACAGTCTGACCTATCTGTCTGTTGAAGGTTTGATTGAGTCAATTGGTATTGAAACGGATGCGCCAAATGGTGGTCTCTGTGTCGCTTACTTTGACGGTGATTACCCAACACCTCTATATGACTACGAAGAAGACTATCGTAGAAGTTTGGAAGAAAAGACCAGTTTTTACAAATAGACAATAGATCCTCCATTAAAGAAAAGGAATATAAAAATGACAAATAAAAATGCTTATGCTCCACGTCTCACTACTGACTAAAAGCTAAAGCATTTGTCAGTAGACGCTTTCTCCTATGGGATCAAAGCTAGAGCCCTGACTAGTATTTTTAGATAAAATAATTGTTTATCTAAAAATACGTCGCAATCTTCTCAAAGAAAAGGAAAAATAAAATGGCAAATAAAAATGCTTATGCTCAATCTGGTGTGGATGTTGAAGCGGGTTATGAAGTTGTTGAACGGATCAAAAAGCATGTAGCTCGTACGGAGCGTGCAGGTGTCATGGGAGCACTTGGTGGCTTTGGTGGCATGTTTGACCTTTCAAAGACTGGGGTTAAAGAACCCGTCTTGATTTCAGGGACTGATGGTGTCGGAACCAAGCTCATGCTGGCTATCAAGTACGACAAGCACGATACCATCGGTCAGGACTGTGTGGCCATGTGTGTCAACGATATCATTGCTGCAGGTGCGGAGCCCCTCTATTTCCTTGACTACGTCGCAACTGGCAAGAATGAACCAGCTAAGCTAGAACAAGTGGTTGCTGGTGTGGCAGAAGGTTGTGTGCAGGCAGCCGCTGCCCTCATCGGTGGGGAAACGGCTGAAATGCCTGGCATGTACGGCGAAGATGACTATGACTTGGCTGGTTTTGCGGTCGGTGTGGCTGAAAAATCTCAAATCATTGACGGTTCGAAGGTAGCAGAGGGAGATGTTCTTCTCGGACTTGCTTCAAGTGGGATTCATTCCAATGGTTACTCTCTCGTCCGTCGTGTCTTTGCGGATTACACAGGTGAGGAAGTCCTTCCAGAATTGGAAGGCAAGCAACTCAAGGAAGTTCTTCTTGAGCCGACTCGTATCTATGTCAAGGCTGTCTTGCCACTCATCAAGGAAGGCTTGGTAAACGGCATTGCCCACATCACAGGTGGTGGATTTATCGAGAATGTCCCTCGTATGTTTGCAACTGACTTGGCCGCTGAGATTGAGGAAAGCAAAGTTCCAGTGCTTCCAATTTTCAAAGCCCTTGAAAAATACGGTCAGATCAAACATGAAGAAATGTTTGAAATCTTCAATATGGGTGTGGGACTTATGCTAGCAGTTAGCCCTGAAAATGTAAGTCGTGTCAAGGAATTGTTGGATGAACCAGTCTATGAAATTGGTTGTATCGTCAAGAAAGAAAACGAAAGTGTCATCATCAAATGAAAAAAATAGCGGTTTTTGCCTCTGGTAATGGCTCAAATTTTCAGGTGATTGCGGAACAATTTCCAGTAGAGTTTGTCTTTTCAGACCATCGTGACGCCTATGTGCTGGAACGTGCAGACAAGCTCGGCGTTTTGTCCTATGCTTTTGAACTCAAGGAGTTTGACAACAAGGAAGACTACGAAGCAGCACTTGTCGAACTCTTGGAAGAACACCAGATTGACTTGGTTTGTCTAGCAGGCTACATGAAAATCGTTGGGCCAACCTTATTGGCGGCTTATGAAGGTCGTATCATTAACATTCATCCTGCCTACCTGCCAGAATTTCCAGGAGCTCACGGAATTGAGGACGCTTGGAATGCAGGTGTCGACCAGTCTGGTGTGACCATTCACTGGGTAGATTCCGGAGTGGATACAGGTAAGATCATCAAACAAGTCCGTGTGCCACGGTTAGCTGATGATACCATTGAAAGTTTTGAAACTCGGATTCATGAGGCAGAGTACAAGTTGTATCCAGAGGTTCTGTATAGTTTGGGAGTAGGGAGGAAGAAATGAATATTGACCACTACTATATGGAGTTAAAGAATAAGTTATCTAACAGACCAACCCTACTGGATAATACTAATGATTTTCTTTTTGTTTTAGTAAATACAGTGAAAGCTATGATAGAAAATACTGATAAAAGTCAGCTTTCAGAGTTAGATAAAATTTTAGATAGTGTCACAAGTCAAGAATTAAAACTTGCCTATGATTTCTGTCAAGGGAGATTCGGTCAAGCGGGTTTTTCTTATCGTAGGCACCCGAATTATTTTTATTTGTCCAGTTTAATTGCGACTTTTCCAGAATTTGAGTTGTCTAAAGCAGACCGAGATTATCTCAAAGGAATCATAAATTTTGATAACTACCTTTTATATGAGTTGGATTAGTCTTTAATCACCTCAAAATCCTATTTATTCAAAAGGAGCAAAAATGATTGAGATAAAATTAGTAGATGAGAGCAGTTTTCAGGCAGTGCTGGATTTGAAAATATCTGAAGCTGATGAACGAGCACGTTTCGTGTCTCCAAATGTACGCTCTTTAGCTGACGCATGGCTCTACCGAGAGAATGGGGATGTGTTTCCAATGGCAATTTATTGGAATGAACTTGTGGTTGGCTTTCTCCTGCTGGAAATAGACAAGGATGAAGCGGAATACTTTATCTGGCGGATAATGATTGGTCAGCAGTACCAAGGAAGAGGTTATGGTCGAAAAGCCTTGGAAGTTCTAATCAAAGAGGCTCAGATGGATAGAGTCTGCAGTCATATTGTTGCAGATTATGTGGTTGGAAATGAAAAAATGAAGCACCTGCTGACTAGTCTTGGTTTTCAGGAAACAGGATTTATAGAAGAAAATAACGAAGTCGCTATGCGCTTGGACTTAAAGAAAGAGGAATAGAATGACGAAAAAAGCCTTAATCAGCGTCTCAGACAAAGCGGGCATTGTTGAATTTGCCCAAGAACTTAAAAAACTTGGTTGGGATATTATCTCGACAGGTGGGACAAAGGTTGCCCTTGACAATGCTGGGGTGGAGACCATTGCGATCGATGATGTGACGGGCTTCCCAGAGATGATGGATGGCCGTGTTAAGACCCTTCATCCAAATATCCACGGTGGGCTCCTCGCTCGTCGAGACTTGGATAGCCACATAGAGGCTGCTAAGGAGAACCAAATTGAGCTTATCGACCTTGTAGTGGTCAATCTCTATCCCTTTAAAGAAACGATTCTCAAACCAGATGTGACTTATGCTGATGCGGTGGAGAATATCGATATCGGCGGGCCATCTATGCTTCGTTCAGCAGCTAAAAACCATGCCAGCGTGACGGTTGTGGGAGACCCTGCTGACTATACAGTGGTTTTGGACGAGTTGTCAGCCAATGGTGAAACGACTTACGAAACGCGTCAACGTTTGGCAGCCAAGGTTTTCCGTCACACAGCGGCTTATGATGCCTTGATTGCAGAGTATTTCACAGCTCAAGTGGGTGAAAGCAAACCTGAAAAGCTCACTTTAACCTATGACCTCAAGCAAGCCATGCGTTACGGTGAAAACCCTCAACAAGATGCAGACTTTTATCAGAAAGCTTTGCCGACAGACTACTCGATTGCTTCAGCCAAACAGCTCAACGGGAAAGAATTATCATTCAATAACATCCGTGATGCTGACGCTGCTATCCGTATCATCCGTGACTTCAAAGACCGTCCAACCGTTGTGGCTCTCAAACACATGAACCCATGTGGAATCGGTCAGGCTGATGACATCGAGACTGCTTGGGACTACGCTTATGAGTCTGACCCAGTGTCTATCTTTGGTGGTATCGTTGTTCTTAACCGTGAGGTGGATGCTGCGACAGCCGAGAAGATGCATGGTGTTTTCCTTGAAATCATCATCGCACCAAGTTATACGGCTGAAGCGCTAGCCATTTTGACCAACAAAAAGAAAAACTTGCGTATCCTTGCCTTGCCATTTGATGCTCAAGAGGCTAGCGAAGTGGAAGCAGAATACACAGGTGTAGTTGGTGGACTTCTGGTGCAAAACCAAGATGTGGTCAAGGAAAGCCCAGCCGATTGGCAAGTGGTGACCAAACGCCAACCAACTGAGACAGAAGCGACAGCTCTTGAGTTTGCTTGGAAGGCTATTAAATACGTCAAATCAAACGGAATCATTGTAACCAACGACCACATGACACTGGGTGTTGGTCCAGGTCAGACTAACCGTGTGGCTTCTGTTCGTATTGCCATTGACCAAGCCAAAGACCGCCTTGACGGCGCTGTGCTTGCTTCGGATGCCTTCTTCCCATTTGCGGATAATGTGGAAGAAATTGCCAAAGCAGGTATTAAGGCTATCATCCAGCCAGGTGGATCGGTCCGTGATCAGGAATCCATCGAAGCTGCTGACAAATACGGCTTGACTATGGTCTTCACAGGCGTGAGACATTTTAGACATTAAGAAGGTAAAGGGAAGAAAACAGTTTCTTTCCTTTTTTTGCGTAAAAACACGGAATGAAACAAGATTAAAACGAACGATTGTGGTATAATATTATTAAATAATTCGCAAAAGAGGTTGAGGAATGAAGCTGTTAGTTGTCGGTTCGGGTGGTCGTGAACATGCGATTGCTAAGAAGTTGCTTGAGTCAAAAGACGTTGAAAAAGTATTTGTAGCTCCTGGGAATGACGGTATGACTCTGGATGGTCTGGAATTGGTAAATATCTCTATTTCCGAACATTCTAAATTGATTGAGTTTGCAAAAACCAACGATATTGCTTGGACCTTTATAGGGCCAGATGACGCCCTTGCGGCTGGTCTCGTGGATGATTTCCATGCGGCTGGTCTCAAAGCCTTTGGTCCGACAAGATTGGCAGCTGAGCTGGAGTGGTCCAAGGATTTTGCCAAGGAAATCATGGTCAAATACGGCGTTCCGACAGCAGCCTATGGCACATTCTCGGACTTCGAGGAAGCCAAGGCATATATCGAAAAGCAGGGTGCGCCTATCGTAGTCAAGGCGGATGGCTTGGCGCTTGGGAAGGGTGTTGTCGTTGCGGAGACAGTCGAGCAAGCAGTCGAAGCAGCTCACGAGATGCTTTTGGACAATAAATTTGGTGACTCAGGTGCGCGTGTGGTTATTGAGGAATTCCTTGAAGGAGAGGAATTTTCACTTTTTGCCTTTGTCAATGGTGACAAGTTCTACATCATGCCAACGGCTCAGGATCACAAACGTGCCTATGATGGTGACAAGGGGCCCAACACGGGAGGTATGGGAGCATATGCACCAGTTCCACACTTGGCACAGAATGTAGTTGACACGGCAGTGGAGACTATTGTCAAGCCAGTCCTCGAAGGGATGATTAAAGAAGGTCGCCCTTATCTGGGTGTCCTTTACGCAGGTCTCATATTGACAGCGGAGGGCCCTAAGGTCATCGAGTTCAACGCTCGTTTTGGAGATCCAGAAACTCAAATCATCTTGCCTCGTTTGACATCTGACTTTGCCCAAAATATTACGGATATCCTAGATGGTAAGGAGCCAAACATCATGTGGACGGATAAGGGTGTGACTCTGGGTGTGGTTGTCGCATCCAAGGGTTACCCGCTAGAATATGAAAAGGGTGTTGCATTGCCAGCAAAAACCAATGGCGACATCATCACCTACTATGCAGGGGCTAAGTTTGCGGAAAATAGCAGAGCACTGCTATCAAACGGTGGACGTGTCTATATGCTCGTCACCACATCCGATACTGTTAAAGAATCCCAAGAAACCATCTACCAAGAACTCTCCCAACAAAAAACAGAAGGCCTCTTCTACCGAACAGATATTGGAAGTAAGGCAATTAGATAAAGATATAAGAAAAAGCGACGCAGTCGCCAAACACGATAATGATCGCCGTGGTGAAAAGACCAGAACAGAAACTGTTCTGGTCTAGGGAAAATTTGAGATCTTAGGCTCAAATTGTAGAAATGAAACCGAAGGTTTGCTGCCGTCCCTCACAACCTAAGGTGATTGTTGAAAAAGAGGGAAAAGGAGAAGAAATGAAATCCGTAATTTCCATTATCATGGGCTCAAAATCCGACTGGGCAACCATGCAAAAAACAGCAGAAGTCCTAGACCGCTTCGGTGTAGCCTACGAGAAGAAGGTTGTCTCTGCCCATCGCACACCTGATCTCATGTTCAAGCATGCCGAAGAAGCCCGTAGCCGTGGTATTAAGGTCATCATCGCAGGTGCTGGAGGCGCAGCCCACTTGCCAGGAATGGTAGCAGCGAAAACAACCCTTCCTGTCATTGGGGTACCTGTCAAATCGCGTGCCCTTAGTGGTGTGGACTCGCTCTACTCTATCGTACAGATGCCAGGTGGAGTGCCTGTCGCGACCATGGCTATCGGTGAAGCGGGTGCGACAAATGCGGCTCTCTTTGCTCTACGTCTTCTTTCAGTAGAGGATCAGGCTATCGCGACAGCTTTGGCAGATTTCGCAGAAGAACAAGGAAAAATCGCAGAGGAGTCTACAAATGAGCTCATCTAAAACAATCGGAATTATCGGTGGCGGCCAGCTGGGTCAGATGATGGCCATTTCTGCTATCTACATGGGGCACAAGGTTATCGCGCTGGATCCTGCGGCGGATTGCCCGGCCTCTCGCGTGGCGGAGATCATCGTTGCTCCTTATAATGACGTGGATGCTCTGCGTCAGTTGGCTGAGCGTTGCGATGTCCTCACCTATGAGTTTGAAAATGTCGATGCTGATGGTTTGGATGCTGTCATCAAGGATGGACAACTCCCTCAAGGAACTGACCTCCTTCGCATTTCACAAAACCGTATCTTTGAGAAGGATTTCCTTTCAAACAAGGCACAAGTCACTGTAGCATCCTACAAGGTTGTGACTTCAAGCCAAGACTTGGCAGATATTGACCTATCGAAAAACTATGTTCTCAAGACTGCGACAGGTGGTTACGACGGCCATGGTCAAAAGGTCATTCGTTCAGCAGAAGATTTGGAAGAGGCCTATGAACTAGCAGATTCAGCAGACTGTGTTTTGGAAGAATTTGTCAACTTTGACCTTGAAATTTCTGTCATCGTATCAGGAAATGGCAAGGATGTGACGGTTTTCCCAGTTCAGGAAAATATCCATCGCAACAACATTCTGTCTAAGACCATTGTGCCAGCCCGTATTTCAGAAAGTTTAGCTGAAAAAGCCAAAGCCATGGCAGTGCGAATCGCAGAACAGCTCAATTTGTCTGGAACCCTTTGCGTGGAAATGTTTGCGACAGCTGACGACATCATTGTCAACGAGATTGCTCCACGACCACACAACTCTGGGCATTATTCAATTGAAGCATGTGATTTCTCCCAGTTTGACACCCATATTTTAGGTGTTCTGGGAGCACCATTGCCAGCTATCCACCTACATGCCCCAGCCGTCATGCTCAATGTTCTCGGCCAGCATGTCGATGCCGCTGAGCAATATGTGACAGAAAATCCAAGCGCCCACCTCCACATGTATGGTAAAATAGAAGCGAAGCACAACCGCAAGATGGGACATGTGACTTTGTTTAGTGATGTGCCGGATAGTGTGGATGAGTTTGGGAAAGGGATAGATTTTTAGGACAAGCCTATGATACAAATTATCGTTAATGCTTTTGTTGAGAAGGATAGGACTGGAGCAGTTGTTGAAGTATTTTTTGCTAGTGCTGACCAAGATAAGGTACAAGCGAAATATGCAGAGCTAGTTGCACAGTACCCTGAAAACTATTTAGCTATCTATGATTTGCCATTGGATACTGATCTCAATGAATTACCACACTATCCATCTGTGTTTATAGGAAAAGAGGAGTTTGAGTAGAAATCTTACTTTACCTAGATAGCTTATTCTCAACAGCTTAAGAAGAAAGGAAAAATTAACAATATGATCGACCGTTACTCTCGCCCAGAAATGGCGAACATTTGGAGTGAAGAAAATAAGTACCGTGCTTGGCTTGAGGTGGAAATCTTGGCTGACGAGGCATGGGCTGAGTTGGGGGAAATCCCTAAGGAAGATGTGGTTTTGATTCGCGAGAAAGCGGACTTTGACATCGACCGTATTTTGGAGATTGAGCAGGAGACTCGCCACGATGTGGTGGCCTTCACACGTGCGGTTTCTGCGACTCTTGGTGAAGAGCGTAAGTGGGTCCACTATGGTTTGACTTCTACTGACGTAGTCGATACTGCCTACGGTTACCTCTACAAGCAGGCCAACGACATCATCCGTCGTGACCTTGAAAACTTCACCAACATCATCGCTGATAAGGCTAAGGAGCACAAGTTCACCATCATGATGGGGCGTACCCACGGTGTGCACGCTGAGCCGACAACCTTTGGTCTTAAATTAGCGACTTGGTACAGCGAAATGAAGCGTAACATCGAGCGTTTCGAGCATGCGGCTGCTGGAGTCGAAGCTGGTAAGATTTCTGGTGCGGTGGGTAACTTTGCCAATATCCCACCATTCGTTGAGCAATACGTCTGCGACAAACTTGGTATCCGTGCTCAAGAAATCTCTACACAGGTCCTTCCTCGTGACCTTCACGCTGAGTATTTTGCGGTTCTTGCTAGTATCGCGACTTCAATCGAACGTATGGCGACTGAGATCCGTGGTCTCCAAAAGTCTGAGCAACGAGAAGTGGAAGAATTCTTTGCCAAGGGGCAAAAAGGTTCATCTGCAATGCCTCACAAACGCAATCCTATCGGTTCTGAGAACATGACAGGTCTTGCGCGTGTTATCCGTGGTCACATGATTACAGCTTATGAGAACGTAGCCCTCTGGCATGAACGTGATATCTCTCACTCATCAGCTGAGCGTATCATCACACCAGATACGACTATTTTGATTGACTATATGCTCAACCGTTTCGGAAACATCGTTAAGAACTTGACAGTCTTCCCAGAAAACATGATCCGCAACATGAACTCGACATTTGGTTTGATTTTCAGCCAACGTGCTATGCTTACCTTGATTGAAAAAGGTATGACCCGTGAGCAAGCTTACGACTTGGTACAACCGAAAACAGCCTACTCTTGGGATAACCAAGTTGACTTCAAACCACTTCTTGAAGCCGATCCAGAGGTGACATCACGCCTCACTCAAGAAGAAATCGACGAAATCTTCAACCCTGTATACTACACCAAACGAGTGGATGATATCTTTGAACGTCTTGGTTTAGGATAATTAAAATAAAATCGAAGTTCTATTACTCTATTTACTGGAGTAGAAGAACTTCGATTTTTATTTTGTCTTTAAGTACTTTTGATAAAAATTACCTATATTTTAGTAAAATTTAAACAAATTTAGTCTATCTTAATTAACATATAGAAAATACATTTTTAATGTCATATAATAAACATAGAAAAAGCCCAAGCAAGGCTTAGGCTTTCTTCTTAGTGATCACGGTCACATGAAATGAATTTGATTTTGTAGTAATCTGCTCGTTTATATGTTTCGCTGTATGCGAGAACTTGACCAGTAGACTCTAGTTTAGTAGTCTTGGTTTGTAAAACGGTTGGGAATTGCTCATCGACCCCGAGGACCGAAGCCGCATGTTCTGGAGTTGGAAATGCTATTTCATTGATTTCTTCAAAATGTTCATCATTCATGTGAATGTGGTAATCCAATTTGAAACGGTTATAGATAGAACTATAATATTCAAGATTTGGATAATTTGCGTTGATGTATTGTTCTGGGATGTAAGATGTATGGTAGATGTACACAACACCACCTGTTTCGCGAACACGTTCAATCTTGTAGTAGAACTGATCTCCGCGTAGTCCAAGTTTTTCTAAGTAGCTTAGTTTGTTTCCACGCTCAATAGAAAGGACGGTAACTTTATCATCTTTAGTTTCAAAAACTTCTACATCTGAAAATTCTACGAGTTTGTGTTTGCGTGCACGTGAAACGAATGTACCCTTTCCTTGTTGGCGGACAATATAGCCATCTTTGGCAAGGTCGTTTAAGGCGCGTACAACTGTGATAGAACTTACATCATACATTGCAATCAATTCAGCTTCAGTGTAGAATTTATCTCCACTGGCAAATTGACCAGAAATGATTTTGTTCTTTAACTCATCTTTAATATATTGATACTTTGGAATTGCCATATTTTCACCTCGATTTTCCTTCTCCGTTAAAAATTTTACCATAAAACTGGAAAGAATAGTAGCCTTTTGAATAAAAAAATTAGAATAATAGGCTATAAGGTTAATTTACATAAAAAATAGGAGGTTTTATACATTTTTATACATGCTACCTGTTTGAAGCTATATGTCTGTAAATTTTATATCTTTATAAGTTTTTTGTGTAAAATTTAGTGAAAAATGAAAAAAATTGTGAAAACCTATTGACAAATGTAAGATATTGAGTTATATTTACTATATCAACAAATGAAAGCGTAAACTTTAGTTGTCAGAAGGTAAGAATATGACACGATTTGAGATACGGGATGATTTTTATCTCGATGGAAAATCATTTAAGATTTTATCTGGCGCCATTCATTATTTTAGGGTTCCTCCAGAAGATTGGTATCATTCGCTCTATAACTTGAAGGCTCTTGGTTTTAATACAGTAGAGACTTATGTGGCCTGGAATTTACACGAGCCTCGTGAGGGTGAGTTTCACTTTGAAGGAGCTCTGGATTTGGAGCGATTTCTCCAAACGGCACAAGATTTGGGTCTCTACGCTATCGTTCGTCCGTCGCCCTTCATCTGTGCGGAGTGGGAATTCGGTGGCTTACCAGCTTGGCTCTTAACCAAAGATATGAGGATTCGTTCCTCAGACCCAGCCTATATTGAGGCTGTCGGTCACTACTATGACCAGCTCTTGGCACGGTTGGTTCCACATTTGTTGGACAAGGGTGGCAATATCCTCATGATGCAGGTTGAAAATGAGTATGGTTCTTATGGAGAAGATAAGGCTTATCTGAGAGCAATTCGACAGTTGATGGAAGAGCGTGGCGTAACCTGTCCTCTCTTTACCTCAGATGGTCCATGGAGAGCTACTCTGAAAGCTGGAACCTTAATCGAAGATGACCTCTTTGTAACAGGAAACTTTGGTTCTAAAGCTCCGTACAACTTTTCACAGATGCAGGAATTCTTTGATGAGCATGGTAAGAAATGGCCACTCATGTGTATGGAGTTCTGGGATGGCTGGTTCAATCGTTGGAAAGAGCCGATTATCACACGGGATCCGAAAGAGTTGGCAGATGCAGTTCGAGAGGTTTTGGAACAAGGCTCTATCAATCTCTACATGTTCCATGGTGGTACAAACTTTGGTTTCATGAATGGTTGCTCAGCTCGAGGGACTTTGGACCTGCCACAAGTTACATCTTATGATTACGATGCCCTTCTGGATGAAGAAGGAAATCCAACTGCTAAATATTTGGCAGTCAAGAAGATGATGGCAACACATTTCCCAGAGTATCCCCAGTTGGAACCACTCTACAAAGAGAGTATGGAGTTGGATGCTATTCCACTGGTTGAAAAAGTTTCCTTGTTTGAAAACTTAGATAGCTTGTCCAGTCCTGTAGAAAGTCTCTATCCTAAAAAGATGGAGGAGTTGGGACAAAGTTATGGCTACCTACTTTATCGAACAGAAACAAACTGGGATGCAGAAGAAGAAAGACTTCGTATCATTGACGGTCGAGATAGAGCTCAGCTTTATGTCGATGGTCAGTGGGTCGAAACCCAATATCAGACAGAGATTGGGGAAGATATTTTTTATCAAGGTAAAAAGAAAGCGCTATCTAGGATAGATATCTTGGTAGAAAATATGGGGCGTGTCAACTATGGACATAAATTCCTAGCGGATACGCAACGTAAGGGAATTCGGACAGGTGTTTGTAAGGATTTGCACTTCCTACTAAACTGGAAACACTATCCACTACCACTAGATAATCCTGAGAAAATTGATTTTTCAAAAGGATGGACAGAAGGACAACCAGCCTTTTACGCCTATGACTTTACAGTCCAAGAGCCAAAAGATACTTACCTAGACTTGTCTGAGTTTGGTAAGGGAGTTGCCTTTGTCAATGGGCAGAATCTAGGACGTTTTTGGAACGTCGGCCCAACCCTCTCGCTTTATATCCCTCATAGCTATCTCAAGGAAGGTGATAACCGCATCATCATCTTTGAAACAGAAGGTGAATATAAAGAAGAGATTCATTTAACTCGTAAACCTACACTAAAACATATAAAGGGGGAAAACTTATGACAATTGTAGGATGCCGTATCGATGGACGTTTGATCCACGGACAAGTAGCCAATCTTTGGGCTGGAAAACTAAATGTTTCACGTATTATGGTTGTAGATGACGAAGTTGTCAACAACGACGTTGAAAAGAGTGGTTTGAAACTCGCGACACCACCAGGTGTGAAATTGAGTATTTTGCCAATTGAAAAAGCGGCAGCCAATATTCTTGCTGGTAAATACGATAGCCAACGTCTCTTTATCGTGGCTCGTAAACCAGACCGCTTCCTTGGTTTGGTAGAAGCAGGTGTACCACTTGAAACCCTTAATGTTGGGAATATGTCTCAAACACCAGAAACTCGTGCCATCACACGTTCTATCAACGTAGTGGACAAGGATGTGGAAGACTTCCACAAATTGGCAGAAAAAGGTGTTAAACTTACTGCTCAAATGGTTCCAAATGATCCAATTTCAGACTTTTTGAGCTTATTAAAATAGGAAAAAATTTTTAGGAGGTCATTGTTATGATACAATGGTGGCAAATTTTACTTCTCACTTTGTACTCAGCTTATCAAATCTGTGATGAGTTGACGATCGTTTCATCTGCAGGTTCCCCTGTATTTGCTGGTTTTATTACTGGTTTAATCATGGGAGATTTGACAACTGGTTTGTTTATCGGTGGTAGCTTGCAGTTGTTCGTACTTGGGGTAGGTACCTTTGGTGGTGCTTCTCGTATTGACGCAACTTCTGGTGCGGTTCTTGCAACAGCATTCTCAGTTTCACAAGGAATCGCTACAGACCTTGCGATTACAACAATCGCTGTACCAGTAGCAGCACTTTTAACATACTTCGACGTTCTTGGACGTATGACAACTACTTTCTTCGCACACCGTATTGATGCTGCAATCGACCGCTTTGACTACAAAGGTATCGAACGCAACTACTTGCTTGGTGCGATTCCATGGGCTCTATCTCGTGCCCTTCCAGTCTTCTTTGCGCTTGCCTTTGGTGGTGCCTTTGTACAACACGTAGTAGACTTAGTTAAAGAATATCAATGGCTTGCAGATGGTTTGACACTTGCAGGACGTATGCTTCCAGGTCTTGGATTTGCAATCTTGCTTCGTTACCTTCCAGTTAAACGTAACCTTCACTACCTTGCAATGGGATTTGGTTTGACAGCTATGTTGACTGTTCTTTACTCATATGTAACAGGTCTTGGTGGCGCTGTTGCAGGTGTTATCGGTACTCTACCTAAAGATGTTGCTGAAAAAATTGCTTTTGTGAATAACTTCAAAGGTTTGTCTATGATTGGTATTTCTATCGTAGGTATCTTCCTTGCAGTGCTTCACTTCAAAAATAGCCAAAAAGTAGCTGTAGTAGCACCTTCTACACCATCAGAAAGTGGGGAAATCGAAGATGACGAATTCTAATTATAAACTTACAAAAGAAGATTTTAATCAAATCAACAAACGTAGCTTGTTTACTTTCCAATTAGGTTGGAACTACGAACGTATGCAAGCTTCTGGTTACCTTTACATGATCTTGCCTCAATTGCGTAAAATGTATGGCGATGGAACTCCTGAATTGAAAGAAATGATGAAAGTTCATACTCAATTCTTCAATACTTCACCATTCTTCCACACTATTATCGCTGGTTTTGACCTTGCCATGGAAGAAAAAGATGGTGTAGGTTCAAAAGATGCCGTTAACGGTATCAAGACAGGTTTGATGGGACCATTCGCTCCTCTTGGGGATACTATCTTTGGTTCTCTTGTACCTGCTATCATGGGATCTATCGCAGCAACTATGGCTATCGCTGGCCAACCTTGGGGTATCTTCCTTTGGATTGCAGTTGCAGTAGCTTATGACATCTTCCGTTGGAGACAGTTGGAATTTGCTTACAAAGAAGGGGTTAACCTTATCAACAACATGCAAAGTACTTTGACAGCTTTGATTGACGCTGCATCTGTACTTGGTGTCTTCATGATGGGTGCTCTTGTAGCAACAATGATCAACTTTGAAGTTTCTTATAAATTGCCAATCGGTGAAAAGATGATTGACTTCCAAGACATCTTGAACTCAATCTTCCCACGCTTGCTTCCAGCAATCTTTACTGCCTTTATCTTCTGGTTGCTTGGTAAGAAAGGTATGACTTCTACTAAAGCTATCGGTATCATTATCGCTCTTGCAGTAGGTCTTTCATTCATCGGTAAATTCTTGCTTGGAATGGGCGCATAATTTATGGCTAAATCATTAATTTTGGTGAGTCATGGTCGTTTCTGTGAAGAACTTAAAGGTAGCACTGAAATGATTATGGGTCCACAAGACAATATTCATGCAGTGGCTCTTCTTCCAGAAGATGGCCCAGAAGAATTTACTGCAAAATTTGAAGCAGCTATTGAAGGTTTGGATGATTTCCTAGTCTTTGCGGATCTTCTCGGTGGAACACCATGTAACGTGGTAAGCCGTTTGATTATGGAAGGTCGTGACATCGAACTTTACGCAGGGATGAATCTTCCAATGGTGATTGAATTTATCAATGCGAGCCTTACAGGCGCAGATGCGGACTATAAGAACCGTGCTGCAGAAAGCATTGTGAAAGTTAATGACCTGTTAGCTGGCTTCGATGATGACGAAGATGAATAATACTCTTCGAAAATCTCTTTAAACCATACTAGTGTCGCCTTGCCGTAGGTATATGTTACTGACTTCGTCAGTTCTATCTGCAACCTCAAAACAGTGTTTTGAGCAACCTGCGGCTAGTTTCCTAGTTTGCTCTTTGATTTTCATTGAGTATACGATGTGAAAACGTGAAAATCGTTAGAGCATTTTATATAGAATATACATGGGAATGGGGCTTACTCCCATTCCCATATTTAATAGAAAAAGAGGAATTCAATGCTACATTATACAAAAGAAGACTTGCTCGAATTGGGTGCAGAAATCACTACACGTGAAATCTACCAACAACCAGATGTATGGAGAGAAGCTTTTGAATCTTATCAAGCAAAACGTGAAGAAATTGCAGCCTTCCTGCAAGAGATTGCGGATAAACATGACTATATCAAGGTTATTTTGACAGGTGCTGGGACTTCTGCTTATGTGGGAGATACCTTGGTGCCTTACTTTATGGAAGTCTATGACGAACGCAAATGGAATTTCAATGCTATTGCGACAACAGATATCGTTGCCAATCCAGAAACTTATTTGAAAAAAGATGTGGCAACTGTCCTTGTATCTTTTGCTCGTAGTGGGAACTCTCCCGAAAGTGTGGCGACTGTTGATTTGGCAAAAGCCTTGGTGGATGAGCTTTATCAAGTGACTATTACTTGCGCAGCAGATGGTAAATTGGCTCTTCAAGCTCATGGAGATGACCGCAATCTCTTGCTTTTGCAACCAGCTGCTTCTAATGATGCTGGCTTTGCCATGACCTCTAGCTTTACGTCTATGATGTTGACAGCTCTCTTGGTCTTTGATCCTACAGAATTTGCTGTTAAGTCTGAACGTTTTGAAGTTGTATCTAGTCTTGCCCGTAAAATTCTAGACAATGCAGAAGATGTCAAAGAACTTGTTGACCTAGACTTTAACCGTGTCATCTATCTAGGCGCTGGTCCTTTCTTTGGACTTGCTCATGAAGCTCAGCTCAAGATTTTGGAACTGACTGCTGGTCAAGTTGCGACTATGTATGAAAGCCCAGTTGGCTTCCGTCACGGTCCAAAATCTCTTATCAACGAAGATACAGTTGTTTTGGTCTTTGGTACAACAACAGACTACACTCGCAAGTACGACTTGGATTTGGTTCGTGAAGTTGCTGGTGACCAGATTGCTCGCCGTGTTGTGCTTTTGAGTGATCAAGCCTTTGGTCTTGCAAATGTCAAAGAAGTGGCCCTTGGTTGTGGCGGTGTCTTGAATGATATTTACCGTGTCTTCCCTTACATCGTTTATGCCCAACTCTTTGCCCTATTGACTTCACTCAAGGTAGAAAATAAACCAGATACACCGTCTCCTACAGGTACAGTAAATCGTGTGGTGCAAGGTGTTATCATTCACGAATATCAAAAGTAATACTGCGTTTATAGATTCTTGATAAAGGGGTTTGTAAATCATACAAGTAAACCATAGATTGTCAATTCGCTTTCTATGGTTTGTTTGCTTGAGAGAAATAGTAAAAGGAGAAGAGAATGAAAGCATACACAGAGCGTGTGTTTGGAAATGTTGAGGGACAAGATGTTTTGGCCTATCGATTTGAGACGAACGGTGGCTACCAGCTTGAGGTTATGACTTATGGCGCGACTATCTTGCGCTATGTCACACCTGATAAGGCTGGAAACTTTGCCAATGTTATTTTGGGATTTGATGACTTTGATAGCTATGTAGGCAATAGTCCCAAGCATGGAGCTAGCGTAGGTCCTGTGGCAGGCCGTATTGCAGGTGCGACCTTTGAGCTTAATGGCAAGAACTATGACCTTGAAGTCAACAATGCTAGCAACTGTAACCACAGTGGTTCAACTGGTTGGGATTCGAGCTTGTTTGAACTAGTTGAGGTGAGCGACCATGGCTTGACCCTCTACACAGAGCGTACGGATGGGACAGGAGGATTTCCTGGAAATCTCAAGATTTGGATCAGTTACCACTTAGAAGAGACTGGTGCCTATGAAATCAGCTACAAGGTAACGACCGATCAGGATACGCTGGTCAATCCAACTAATCACAGCTACTTCAACTTGTCTGGTGATTTCACGCAGACGATTGACCGTCATGTCTTCCAACTAAACACAGAGGGCATTTATCCAATCGCTCCCGACGGTGTTCCTGCCAAAACTCCAGATGCTAGTCGTGATGTGGTTAAACACATCTACAATGGTGCCTTGTTGAAGGATATCTTTGCAGAAGAAGATGAGCAAATCCAGCTGGTATCAGGTTTGGATCATCCATTTGCCCTTCCTGCAGGTCATGACAATGCTGGATTCCTTTATGACCAAAATTCAGGTCGCTTCCTGCTTTTCAAGACAGAGGCTCCTTGCTTTGTAGTCTACACAGCAAACTTTGTGGATGAGAGTGTCATCATAGGAGGTCAGCCAATGGTACAGCACAATGGGATTGCCCTTGAAGCGCAAGCTTTACCAGATGCCATTCACAGTGACCTCAAAGATCAAGTTATTCTCAAAGCCGGTCAAACCTTCACAAGTAAGACACGTTATGAGCTTGTTGTGAAATAAAGAATGGAGTTTCTACTTTGTGGTGTGAATAGCATTTGCTTTATAACATTAGTAGAAATGGGCAAAGAGTAGGAAAATATGATATAATTTAATATTGAAAATACCTGTCCTATCTAAAGGATAAAAGGAGAAAAAATGAAGAAAATTGTATTTGCTAGCGCCTTGGCTTTGACTTTAGCTGGAGCAGTTTTGACAAATGATGTTTTTGCCAATGACAGATTGGTGGCAACACAATCTGCTGATGGTAGAAATGAAAATGTTTTGAGTTCAGAAGTGTTAAATCCTTCTAGTGGCAATGTTTTGGTTGGGATTAAGGGAGAATTTTTAACCCCAGATAAACAAGCTATTTTGGATGCGATTAATAAGATTCGTAAGGAAGCAGCTGATGAAGGTTTGGTAGATAAGTATGTCCCTATCAAATGGTCTACTGATCTTGAGAAAACTGCTTTTGTACGAGCTACTGAGGTGTCAGTAACTCTGAAACCTGAGCGTCTTTCTACGAAAGAAATCTGGACTGCTTTTCCATCTAGTAATAGTATAAGAGGAGAAGCTTTAGATGTGAACTATGAAGGTTTTCTAAAAGCAATTGAAAACTGGCATGCTGAGAAGGCGAATTATGTAGCGAAAAAGAAGGGTGGAACATCTAAAGAATTTACAGGTTATTATGAGGCTTTGATCAATTCTAAATTTACATATGTGGGGCTTGCGGCCTTTAGAAATGCAGCTAGTTCTCAGAAAGTAGCAACGATTTCTCTAGCTTTAGGTGATGATGCTTCTTCAGAGGAATTGGCTGGTGGATATGGTCCTGCTATTCAGTATACAGAAGTGACCTCCTCAAACCTTTCAACAGTTAAAAGTAAAGCAGTCGTTGTAGAAAAAGCGCTGAAAGAATTTAGAACTTCTAGTTCAGACCAATCTGGTTGGGTGCAATCTAATGGAAAATGGTATTTCTATGAGTCTGGTGATCTGAAGACAGGCTGGGTGAAAACGGATGGTAAATGGTACTACTTGGATGACCTAGGTGTCATGCAAACTGGATTTGTAAAAGTAGATGGTAGCTGGTATTACTTGAGTAGCTCAGGTGCTATGTTTACAGGCTGGGGTACAGACGGAAATAGATGGTTCTACTTTGATGGCTCAGGAGCTATGAAGACAGGCTGGTACAAGGAAAATGGTACTTGGTATTATCTTGACGAAGCAGGTATCATGAAGACAGGTTGGTTTAAAGTTGGACCGCACTGGTACTATGCCTACGATTCTGGAGCTTTGGCTGTGAGCACAACAACACCAGACGGTTATAAAGTAAATGGAAATGGTGAATGGGTAAACTAGGCAACTAGTGAACAAATAGTCTGTTTCAATAGCTTTTTACAACAAAGTTGCAAAATGATATAACCTTAAAATGGGGAAGGCTAGTTTGCCTTCTCTATTTTCTTGAAAGTTGTAAACAAAAAATCTACAATGCCTACCTACGTAGCACAGATGATTTCAGAGAATCGATTTATAAACAATAAGAAAACTCCCCCAAGCTATCCTGTCTAAGGCAGTCTATCTTGCAGATGGTCGATCTTTGTGATAGAATAGCATAAAGTCCTTTTGAGGGGGAACTTGCTAGGAAATCCCCGAGCATTGTAACGGATGAACCACCCTCGCCTTTTTGTGAGGGTGGTTTTTCCTTTGTAAGCAGAAAATAAGAGAGAAAGAGTCTACATCATGTCGAGAATTGTCACCATTCATCCAGCCAAGGAAATCCATGAGAGTACCCAAGTTTATCGATCCCTTCAAAGACCCCTCTCCTGTAACCATCTTTTATCCAGAGTATATCTACCGCATAGGAGGAGAAATCCGTTCTGAAGAGGACTTGTTGGTTAAGTTCCTATTCAGATGTGCAAAACAGACAGATCTCTTTATCCGTGACCAACAAATCGTTCCCAAACCCAGCCTCTGGCGTTACATGGAAAACACGGACAAAAATTACTATGAAGTCGTCCATGAAAATGTCATGCGAGACTTACGCCTCGCCAATCTGCGCAAGGCAAACAAATATCTAGTCGCCAGTGAAGTGTTGACTGATACTTTGGCGAAACAAGGGTATGACACCAAGTTTTTACCACCAATGTTTACAGAAAAATTAGGTCAGCTAAGAAAAATTGGACCTGTTTTGGACTATTGCCTAGTGGATCATATGGGAGAAGGAAAGAACGTTGAACTTGTCATTGAAGCCTTTATCGAACTCTACAAACGTGGCTCTAAGGCCCAGATTACCTTTTATGGCGGCTCAGAGGAACGTCTAGCAGAATTACAGAATCAATATGATATTCCGCCAACCATTCATTTCAAAGGATTGGTAGAGGAGGTTCCTTATCATCTCCACCAGTGCTACCTGTCAGCTAGTTATACAGAGTTATTTGCCAATGCCTGTGTTGAAGCCTTGAGTCAAGGTTTGTTAGCCTTATTATCAGATGTGGAGATAGCCCATCGTTTCTATGCTAGCCAGTCCAATGCCATCCGCCTCTTCCAGAATAAGGGACAATTGATCCAAATGATAGAAGAGATGGAAGAGCTTGATTTTTATCTATCGAATGAAAAAAATCTAGCCTTAGCCTCTCGCTATTCTCTGGAAAAAGTAGCTCAAATATATAGAGAACTATTAGATAGGAACTTCTAGGATGTTGTAAGTTGATCAATCTAGCTTTTCTTACTAGTCCAATACAATAGAAAACTAAAGGAAGATTATATGAAAGCAACATCTAAACCCATAGCCGTCATTTTGATCCGTTCAGGTTCACGCGGCTTAGTGGATAAAAATATCAAACCGCTTGCAGGCAAACCCTTGGTTTTCTATACCATAGAAGTCGCTCTAGCCTCCAAGTTATTTAGTGAAATCTGGATTTCCTCAGACTCACTAGCCTATCTAGAACTCTGTCGACAAGCCTATCCAGAGATTCATTGTGTCCACAGACCAAAAGAACTGGCCTTAGCAACAACCTCTAGCTTGGAAACCTTACGAGACTTTTTACAACCCTTTGAGGAAGAGCAAGTCTTCGTGAATCTGCAGGTGACCTCACCCCTGAGAGAAGTAGAGCATCTCATCGAATCCTATCAACTCTACTGTCAGTCTGGAGCCGACCATCTGATTTCCTGTGTCAAGGCAGACAAGAGTCGTAGTCTTTTCTTGCAGTTGGAGGAGTCGACTTTTATCCGTCCGCCTCAGGTGTCCAAGCACTATGCTCGGCAGAAAGAGCCTGTCTATTACTATCCCAACGGGAGTATCTGGATTTCTCGCAAGAACCTTTACCTACGAGATGAGACCTTTTACACAGATAAGACAGTGGCCTATGAAATGCCCAAACTCTATTCTTATGATATCGACGATGCTTTGGACTTTGAAGTCGTTGAGACCTTTCTGCAACATCACCACCTAGGAGAATCAAAGAGATGAAACACCTCATCATTGCCACAACGCCCTTGCAGGCTAAAATAGTCCAGCATATCAAGGGACTCTATCCTAATCAGGACTTTGTCAGCCTTTATGTCAGTCCTGTCAAAAATGCCCGTCAGGAGAATTATGCTAAGGATTTTGACCATGTTCACTATCCACAGACGGCAGAGGACTTGGCTCAGATTTGTCAGGAGCTGGCTGGAGATTATGACACTATCTTTTATGCCAGTTTTGACAATAGCTTGATTCTGGACTTGGTTGCTAGTTCGACCTACCATCACCTCATGAGTTTTGATGATGGCTATGCGGATATTTACCCTTTGGGAATGTATGCCCTCCCTCTTCAACCCAGTCAGGTGGGTTCTTTGGGCTTGACCAGAGATGACTTGATTGAGTGGACGGAAAAGCATTATACCCTCTATCGCAGTGACTACCATGTCGTGACTAGAGAGAAGCTAGTCTATCTGGAGCATTTTTTTGCCCTGCCACAAGCACCCGTCTCAAATGGCAAGACGGTCAAGGTCCTGCTGGGACAAAAGTTCTCTGAAGAGGACGACCAGATCTCCATCCGCTTTATTAGTACCTATGCCAAGGCCTTGGCCATTGACCTCTATCTGCCTCATCCCAAGGAAACCTTCACTATTCCAAACGTGACTTACTTGGAGACGGAGCTGATCTTTGAAGATGTCCTAGCCCAACTCTTTCAAGAATACGAGTTCGTTCAGGTCTATCATTTCACCTCATCAGTCAGCCTCCACTTACAAGACCTGTCCCATGTGGCCATTACAGGTATTTCCCTCCCCTACTATGAGGACCGTCAAAAAGAATTGCGACGCTTGGGTTGTCAGTTTGAAAGGGTTTCACTTGGCTGGTAGCATAAATATATATATTAGGAAATGTAAATCCATGCACTAGCTTGGATTTTTTATTGGGGTATTAAGTAGATGTTAGGTATTATTGATAGAATCTAGTAAAAGTATGATTCATATGATATAATTCAGATTAGTAAATCTTTCTGATAAACAAGTACAGATAAATGAGTCGCGAAGGTTACCGTATATGATAGGAGATTGTTATGACTAAAATGGTTACAATACATCCAGGGCTCTGGCAAAGAGAGGTTAGAAAATATGGATTTGAATCATCCCAATTATCTAGAAAGAAAATTGCAGATTATTTAGGTTGGGGACATCTATATATTTTAACCCATCCTCAAGTTCGACCCGATTGGAAGGCTGGCTATGAACAAATAGGTTTTGAAAGGGATGAATTAGTGAGTGTAAGCCATTATCAATCAGATATTGGTCATGATGAATTAAGTATTCGCCCTTCTGATATCATTGATAGGTATCCTAATGGAAAAATGACTGTTGTTAATGGATTTGTGGCTAGCATTGAATTAGAAGATGAAACCCTATATTTTACTTCCGGATTATATTTAAAGAAAAATAAAAAAGAAGAACTGGAATGGTTAAATCGAGATGGTTCGACAGCAATGCGGGCACGGTACTATAAGCCAAGAGAAGAACCAAGTCCCATTTATATGATGGAGGACAATTATTTATATTATAAAGATGGAGAATGGTTAACCTATGAAGACTTATTGATTCAGGTATTAATCAGTCTTACAGATAAGAAAGACATCTTAATTCGAGATCAACATAACGTGGTGACTCCCAAATTATGGCGCTTTGTAGAAAATACAAACCGTCTCTATTGGGAATATATCCATGATAATGTATTGCTAAATCCAGCTCATAATCTAAGAAGAAAAACTAGATATTTAGTAGCGTCAGAAGTATTAACATCAATCTTGCAAGATTTAGGGTATCACGCACAATTTATGCCACCGATTTTTGCACCTCAAGTTTCCTCAGTAGTATTACAAAGAAGAAAGCCTAGTTCCTATTGTTATGTAGGGAATATGAGTAAGGTAAAAAGGGTAGAATGGATTATAGAAGCCTTTAGGAAGTTAGAACAAGAAGACCTACCTGTAGAGGTATTCTTATATGGTGGAGATATTGACAAATTGAAGAAAGAGTATCCGACTTTGCCATCTACCATTCATGTTGTTGGATATGTAGATGAGGTACCTTATTGGGAACATGATGGCTATATTTCAACTTCCCAAAAGGAATTATTTGCCAATGCCTGCGTTGAAGCCATGAGTTTTGGATTGATTCCCTTGCTTTCTAATGTTGAAATTGCTCATCAATATTATGCATCTAAGAACTCAGATATTTGCTTATATGATACACCAGAGGATTTAGCGCATCTTATCAAGTGTTTATATGAGACTGATAAAGAAATCGAGCTAGAAAATACAAGTAAGTTTGTGAATCGCTATTCAAAAGAACAAGTTTCTAAGAGATATTTATCACTCATGAACGCCTAAAAATGAAATAGATAATGAGATTTTATTGGATATCTTATTATCTATTTTTTTTAATTTCCTTTATGTATAATTGTTTGATAAAGGAAACTAAGAGTGATATACTAGTATAGTTAGTATAATTTTTTATAATGAGTAGAAAGAAATAAAAGGGAAAAGACCTTATGAAAAAAGATACAATTCAAAAATATTCATTACGTAAATATAAAGGAATTGGTGCAGCGTCTGTTTTATTAGGGATGATGGTTGTTGGAGCTAGTCCGGTATTGGCTGAAGAAACTACAAATACAGCTAATGAAACTACAGTAACACCTGCAAAAGATAATGTGAAAATGGAAACATTGAGTAATGGTGTGGGTAGTTATACAATGCCGAAAATGCATGTGTTTGAGAGGACGGAAGGTGGTGGACGACTGCATGGGGATGAAAACTGGTATGAGAAAAAGCATAAACAATTCGAAGAAACTGTTAAGGAAGATTTGAAAGAGGTAGAGGATAGAAACGTAAAAAAACAAGGAACAGATACGTTCAAAGACACTAGAGTATCATTTGTAACAAAAGAAGGCGAAATTCTTAAAGAAGAAGTTGATTTGAATATTAATGAAAATAATAAGAGTATTTCTAGTTCAACTCTAAATTATAAAATTCGTGGACTTTTTGGAAAACGCTATGAAGGAAAAATTACTAGTTTAAATGAAGAAGTATTAAACAAGCTAAAAAAAGAAGATGAAATTATAGAAAAAGATGGAAATAAATATCATAAAATTGATACAAAATTAGAAAAACATGAAGGTACTTCAAAAGAAACTACATTTAATGATATAACTGTTCATGCAAATCCTGGAAATTTGCATAATGAAGATGGAAGTATTCGCTATAATAATATTAAAGAAGGTAGTCGAGTTTGGCTTGTTTCAGAAACATCTGAAAATCAGTACGGAAAATATGTCTTAGCGACAAAAACGTCAACTTCAGATGACTCTTGGGTAGTAGAAACTTTTAAAAAAGGAGAAGAGAACGCCAAAGCTTTCACGAAAGAAAACATAAATTCTGAAGGTGGAATAAAAGAAGGGGATACAATCTTAGTTGTTGAGAAAAATGAAGTTGCGTTAAAACTAGGAGCAGCATCAACAGCAACAGAACAAGCAGCATATACAGCAGGAGTATTTTTCAATGAAAAATCACTATATGAGGGACTGAATGGGTTATTAAATAATCAATTAAGAGATCTGAATGAAGAGAAAGAACGAGATATTAAAAACAAACGTCTTAATCAAAAAGAAAAAACTTGGGAAGAATTATACAAAAAACAATTAATAAATGAGCATCTAGTAGATAAACAAAATAGACCTATTTATACTGCGTATGAGACATTCCATGGTTATATCAGAACAAATGGTGACTTTAAAGAGTACAGTGATATTGAAAAATATATCTCAATCTTAAAAGAAAAATTTGGAGAAGGACCGATTAAAACTAACTGGGATAATGCTAGAGACAAAATAGAACCGAAATTTATTGGGAATATTGAAGAATTTAAAGATACTAGTAATTATGAAGAAGAAAAAGCAAATGTAGAAAAATTTAAAGAATCTCATAAAAATATTCAATATGTAAATGAAGTACCTAGTGATGCAAACTTTGTAAAAAATGTATTTGAAGTAAATGTTGATTATAAATTAGGAAATAAAGACAAGAATGAAAATTATCCAATTGATGAAAATGAGACAGAAGATTCAAATAAAAAATATCTTGCATATACAGCAGGTTTTGGAGAAGTTAGATATTCTGGTGGGCACAGTAATTATCAATATGGAATAGGGCAACTATATAAAGAATATACAAAAGATGGCGTTACATATAGAGTAGCTTCACCAACAAAATATGATCAATATGCTCATGTATCAGGGCCATCAATTACAGAAATTCATTATTACAATTTGTATCAACCAACACGTGCTTATCACGTTAGTGAAGAGTTAACAAAGGTCAAAAACATCTATGCTAAAGAAGAGAAGTCTACTACAGAAATTAAAGGAAATGTAAAAGTACATTATCAATTAGTGGATGGAACTTCGATTAAAGAAAGTGTGGATGTTGTAAAAGATGCAGTTGTATCTTCTACAGAAGAAAAATATTACCTGGATAAGGATGATAAAAAAGTTGTTGTTGGAACACCAACGACAATAAATAAAGAAGTTTCCTATGACACAACAACACGAAAACTACAAGAAATAACAAAAGATGGTAAAAAATATAAACTAGTAGGACTGAAAACTGGCTCTCCGGCTGAGACAGGAAAAGTTGTTTCAGGAACTACTGAAATTACCTATGTTTACAAATTAGCTACAGCTGGAAATATCTTCGAAAAATACATGATTGAAGGAACGAATACCGAAATAGCGATGGAGAAACAGTTAACGAAAGAAGCATCCATTGGAGATTCTTACACTTCAATTCCTCCAGAAGCATATACGGTCATCAAAAAGGACGGAAAAAGCTATATTTACAAAGGACATCGTGCTACTTCAGCGCCAGAAATGGGTACAGTTGATGAAAATGAAAAAACGGTTATTTATGACTTTGTAGAATATTTTAGTGAAAAAGGTGAACCGGAAGTACGACCAGCATTACCGGAAGGAGTTGTAAGCGAGAAGGGTGAACCAGAAGTACAGCCAGCGTTGCCAGAAGGAGTTGTAGGTGAAAAAGGCGAACCAGAAGTACAGCCGGTATTACCAGAAGGAGTTGTAAGTGAGAAAGGTGAGCCAGAAGTACAGCCAGCATTACCAGAAGGTATCATTAGTGAAAAAGGTGACCCAGCGGTTCATTCTGTAGCTCCATTATTGATTACTCGCCATATTATTATTGGATCAAATGAAGAACTTATTCCAATTCAAATTGGTAAATTGGCACCTAAATCTGATATCATTTCGAAAAATGGTAAGAAATATCGATATACAATGACCCGTGAAAAAGAAGGTATTGTTACCCATTTGTATACTGAGGTAATAGGTGATGATGTAACGAAGCCACAGAAACAAGAATACCTTCAGTCAAATTCTGTTAAGATTGATGAACCTACAAAACAAGAAGGTTCTCATCAAGATGAAGCGGTTGCCCAAGAAGAGGACAAGTCATCTCATGGGAAACACTCAGAATCTGGGGAAGAGGTACCTCAAACAGGACAAGATGAACTTCCAAACACAGGTACAGATGCTAACGCTAGCCTAGCAGCGCTTGGACTTTTAGGTGTCTTGAGTGGATTTGGATTTCTTGCTCGCAAGAAAAAAGAAGACTAATTTGAATTAGATTTTTTGATATGAATAAGGAGTAGGATATCATATCCGCTCCTTTTCTTTTGGGGTTGTGATGAGAGTCATCTTAGAGTTGGTTAAAAATTTTCAATGGTTTGATTGTCAATTCTCTGTAGATTTTCTTGTTTTAGTCTCATATAGACAAGATGACAGAATCATCATCTATAAGTTGTCTGGCTTGACTTTCTTGATGGAAGTTATATAATAGTTGTAATAATTAAAGTTACAATAAAAGAGGGAATATTTATGACCTATGAATACAAGAGCCACATTTATTTAGCAGAGGCAGTTTTAAATGTAAAGGATTTGACCAGTCAAACAGCCTTTTATCAGCAGATTATTGGTTTAGAAATCTTATCTCAAACGGAGACAGAGGTTATTCTAGGCCTCAGTGGAAAATCCTTGGTACACTTGATTCAAGCACAAGAGAGCGGAGAAGTAAGGGAACATTATGGTCTTTATCATCTGGCTATTCTCTTGCCGACACGAAAGGCTTTGGCGGATGTCTTGAAGCACCTGACAGATTTACAGATTCCTCTTGTTGGCGGTGCAGATCACGGTTACAGTGAGGCCCTTTATTTGGAGGACTTGGAGGGAAATGGCATTGAACTCTATCAAGACAAGCCCGTTGCCACATGGGATATTCGAGAAGATGGACGTATTATCGGGGTGACAGAGGCCCTTGCGGCGCAGGATATCTATGAGTTGGGGGAAAGAGTAGAGCCTTTTATCCTAGCAGAAGGTACGAGAATGGGGCATATCCACCTGTCCGTCAAGGATAGTCGAAAGTCCAGCCAGTTTTATCAAAATGTGTTAGGGCTAGAGGATAAATTCAGTGTACCTAGTGCTAGTTGGATTGCAGCTGGGGACTACCATCATCATTTGGCAGTCAACGAATGGAGAGGAAAAGGTCTGGCTCCGCGTAAGCAAGGCTTGCCAGGTTTGGCCTACTATGTCATCGAAGTTGCAAGTAAAGAAGAATTATTAACGATTGCGCAGCGAGCACAAGAAGTTGATGCACCAATCAAGTGGTTGACATCTAGCCAGCTGGAAATTACAGACCCAGATGGAATTGTGACTCGTGTTCGCTTAGACAGGATATGATGACAATCAGAGCATCAATTGTGGAAAGTGCTCCTTATCCTAGTCAGATATGTCGAAAATTGATATGATAGTAGGGAATAAGGAGAAAAATACTATGACTAGCGAATACCAGAAAATGATAGCAGGCGAGTTTTACCGTCCATCAGACCCAGAACTGAGAGCCTTAGCTCAAGCTTCTCGCCAAAAACAGGCTGCCTTTAACAAGGAAGAGGATCCCTTGAAAGGAGCCGAAATCATCAAGACTTGGTTTGGATCGACCGGGAAAAATCTTTATATCAATACGCGCTTGATGGTGGACTACGGTGTCAACATCCATCTAGGAGAAAACTTTTACTCTAACTGGAACTTGACCATGCTGGACATCTGCCCCATTCGTATCGGGGACAATGCTATGATCGGTCCCAACTGTCAGTTCTTGACTCCCCTCCATCCATTGGACCCGAAGGAACGCAATTCAGGTGTGGAATACGGCAAACCTATTACTATCGGAGACAATTTCTGGGCTGGAGGTGGTGTTATTATCCTTCCTGGAGTGACATTGGGTAATAATGTTGTTGCTGGAGCAGGGGCTGTAATTACTAAGTTCTTTGGTGACAACGTTGTCCTAGCTGGTAATCCTGCACGTGTGATGAAGGAGATACCTGTGAAATAAAGAGATTGGTAAAAAAGTTTTTAAGATAAGAAAAGCGCATCCTATCAAGTGTTTAAAAAACGTTGATAGGATGCCTTTTATAATAAATCAGGTTTTACGCTAGAAGTACTACAAATTCTTTCTCTTCTTGGCATTTTTGGTCAGGGAAACCTGGTAAGTATCCTGTTCTCTAGTGAGGTAATGGATGATTTGAAAGTCGTTGGTTTGAGCCTTGAAATCCACTTCATAGACAGTGGTGACTTGTTCTCCATCATTACTGGTATCAATCGAGATAAGATCTAACTCAGTACAGAATTGTGATAGCCCAGATTGGATAGTTTGGAGTTGCTTTTCTTGGTTCGCAATTGTGATGGTCAATAGTCTGCGACGTTGGTGATTGCTCTTGCTTTGTTGCTTTTCTAAAAGAAGCCATACTGCTAAGATAAAGACGGTGAAGAGAACAGCTAAGACTAGGTAGCCTGTCCCTGCTGCCAGCCCGATAATCATAGCAAGAAAGATAGCAATTAGTTCCCGTGAGCCACTGGTGGCTGAACGGAAACGAATGAGGCTAAAGGTTCCTGCAACAGCGATAGAGGTTCCTAAGCTGCCATTTACCAGAAAGATGACCAAGGTCATCAAGCAGGGGAGTAGGGTCAAACTAACAGCAAATTCCCGTGTATAGAGGGTACGGTGTTTGTAAGCCCAGGTCAGCGCCAAACCTAAAATCAGGCTGACCAATAGAGCCAGAAAGAGCTGGATAGGGTCTGCAGTGGCAGTTGTGTCGTTGAAAATAGAGTTGAAAAGATTAGACATAAGTAGTACCTACACTTTCTGTGCTTGGTCGTGGGCTATAGTCCAGCCCTTGAGACTTGTGGTAGGCGCAGCTGTATTTTGAAAATTTCTGCTCTACCAGTCCATATTGGTCGAGAATATCTTGTAGCCATTGGGGTTTTCTACCAGGTGCTTTAATTTCCATGATGACAATGTCCTCGTTTAGTAGAGGGAAACCGTCCTTTCCTGAAAATAAACTGACATTATTATCACGATAGGTTAGATTTTGGTCAATGGTGATACGAATTTTATTGTAGGGAAATCCGCTAATTTCTTTCTTTTCCTTGAGAGAAAAACGGTCGTAGTAAATATACATACGAGGGACAATTGCTTGCTGATATTCCTCTTGGAGTTGCTGAATTTTTTCAATCATCATTCGGTCCTTGATACTGCTATCCAGCTGTCCCTTGGTCATAAACTGGGTGATAGACTGGGGAGTCGATAAGAGACGATGTTTTCGTCCGACACCAGCTCTATCCTTAGATTTGATTTCTAAAAATACCTGACTATCAGGCTGGACTTGACTGAGATAGGTTCGCATCCGAATCTTTTCTTTGCGCTTAGTACCTTGGCCATCCTCCTGAATCATATCAAATTGCTCTGTATCAAAGTAGATGTTGGAAATGGTCGAAGTTGGATAATCATCCTCGACGAGGTATATTTTTAAGTCCTCTATTAAATTAGCCAAGTCAGCTTTAGCAACGACATATTTGGTTTCAATTCGTTTAAAGCTTGTTTTAATTGGTTTCATAAATCCTGTCTCCTTTATCAAACTATTTCAGTACACTATCTTATTAGCAGATAGGTGTGTCTGGGCAAGTTGAACTTGCTTGTAATTAGTCTATGGAATTTTCCTAAAACTTTTGTTAAAGATAACTTAATTGAAACTGAACTTAAGAAAACTTTCAGAAAAAGTTTAGATTTTTTTCAGACTTCCCCTGTAAACTAAGCTCAAGCTAAAGGAAGGCGAGGAAAAAGGTATGAAATCAAAAAAATGGACCCTAATCTTAACCAGTGTAACAGCTTTGACCTTGATGACAGCTTGTGGGCAGTCAACGACTAAGTCAAGTACAACTGCAGCGGCAGATACTACTGCCATCACAACTTCAGCTAAAAACAGTCAATCTTCTTATTTTACAGAAAAGGACTATGATACTTCTTATGATGAAAGCACAGCCTCTAAGATTGAGCTATCAGGCTCATCTGCCAGTGTCTCTGGAGACGGTGTGACAGTTTCTGGCTCAACGGTGACCATCTCAAAAGCAGGTACCTATGTGATTTCAGGTCAGTCTGACGGAGTGCAGATCAAGGTAGAGGCAGATAAGTCTGATGATGTGAAACTTGTCCTAAAAGGCGCGACCATGACCAATACCAATGCAGCGATTTCTGCGACATCAGCCGGTCATGTCTATTTGACTCTGTCAGAGGGAACCACCAACAGTCTCTCTGACTCAAGCTCTAACAGTGATGAAAAGGCAAATGCCGCTCTCTTTTCTAAGGTTGATTTGACCATCAATGGCTCAGGAACTCTCACTGTAGATGGAAAGAAAAGCAATGCTATCAAGGCAAATGATAGGCTTCACATCACGGGTGGTACCTTTAACATCACATCAGTTGGCGATGCCTTTAATGTCAATGATGAACTCAACATCACTGGTACAACCATGACCATCGATGCTAAGGAAGATGGCGTTAAAGTTGATAATGATGACGATATGACTGTTGGAAATATGTATTTAGCTAACAATACCATAACAGTCACAGCAGGGGATGATGGCATTCACGCTTCTGGCAACCTAGTGATTGATAGCGGTACTTACACAGTCAAGAATGCGACTGAAGGAATTGAAGGGAAATCCATTACGATCAATGGTGGCGATATCAATGTCTACTCGACAGATGATGGAGTCAATGCAGCCAATAAAAATGCCCAGCAAAGTGATATTTACTTTACTATGACAGGTGGAAATCTAACTGTAGAAGTCGGTCAAGGTGACACAGATCCAGTTGACTCAAACGGGAATATCACGGTTACCGGTGGAACCATTAAATTGATAGGACAATCAGGCTTTGACTTTGATGGAACAGCAACTTACACAGGTGGGAATATCTACATCAACGGCGAAAAACAAACAGATATTGTCAATTCTATGCCTGGAGGCGGAGGTCCGAATGGAGGTTCTGGCGGTCCAGCACCTGGCGGACGAGGATAAACAAAAAAGGATAGCATTCAATTAGAATGGCTATCTTTTTATATGGGTGATAAATTGATATGTTACGAGGGATTTTATAATCGTAGCTTTCAAAGGCTAAATTGTTCAGTCATCCGTTGTTGTTTACTTAAATTTCTTGAATTTTAAGAAGGTATTGAGTAGTTTTCCCTTAAATGTTTTGTTTTGGTAGGCGATTGTGAGGGAATTGAAAAATTCAACTGCTAGGTGTTCTTGGTGACCGAGCTCCATCTAGCTTGGGGTTGCTTCTGGGGAAAAGACGCCTAATTTGATGCGGAGTCCACCTTTTTTCATCTTGAACTGATGCATACCATACATCTTGATATCAAGGCTTGTATCGGACATGAGAGTAGCAGTATCACCTGCCATAGAAATTTTTGTATCGGCATCCGGAACGCCTGTTTTTTCAGTATCTAGACTGATAAAGATTTTTTGATAAGTTGGTTGACCGTACTCTCCAATCAACTCCTCACTTCCTGTCCACCGTGAACTCCAGCAAATACAAAATGTTCAGGGTGAATTTTAAAAGGAAGTGCTTGGTCACCCATTTTATTTAGTCCTTGGTTGAAGGCGAAGAAATCTCTCAAAGTAAATCCATCCACGTAAGCAGCTTGTAGGTTACGTCCCTTAACCGAATTCTTAGAAAGCCATGCCGCATTTGGTCTGATTCTGCTAGACGGTCAGCGTAGAGTTCGAGGATTTTTTGACTTCCAAGGGCTAATTTGGTTTCAATTAGGTCTTGAAAATTTCTTAGTCTGTTTCATATAAAAATGAGTAAAATGAATTTCCATCGCCAAGGTCATTAGAGTTGTGATAGCAATGACGATGGTAGGATTGGCTGAGAAAAGCAGAGGAAGAATAGGCCTTTGAAAAGTGGACAGGAAAGACCATTTCAGAGTATCGAGAAGAGATTTAGAAACAGCTCTAAAAGCAATAGCTATCCATTATAAGCATCAGATAATAATATCTGGTACTTTATTTTTAAAAAAATTCAGATTTTTTCTTGACAAGTGAGTGATTACTCACTATAATAGGTTTATATTTAGTAAGTGAGTAATCACTCACCAAGGAGGAAGTAAATGAAAACATTACTACATTTACAAGATTTAGTAAAATCTTTTGACCATCAAATAGTTCTGAATCATGTCAGCTTTGAATTGCAGACAGGAGAAATTATAGGATTAATTGGTCCGTCTGGTGCTGGTAAATCAACTATGATTAAGACTATGTTAGGAATGGAAAAGGCTGATGGAGGCGTAGCTTTAGTGTTAAATCACACTATGCCCAATCGCCATATTTTAGGAGATATTGGTTATATGGCCCAGTCAGATGCCTTATATGAGGCTTTGTCAGGTCAAGAAAATCTAGAATTTTTTGGTCAGCTAAAAGGGCTATCCAAAAGAGATCTGACAGCTGAAATTGCCCATGTGGCTCAAGTTGTAGATCTGACAGAGCATTTGAATAAAACGGTATCCGGTTATTCTGGAGGAATGAAGCGACGCTTGTCTTTAGCCATCGCGCTTCTGGGGAATCCTCAGCTCTTGATTTTGGACGAACCGACAGTTGGAATCGATCCTTCTCTTCGAAAGAAAATCTGGAAAGAATTATTTGCGCTTAGAGACAATGGGATTGGGATATTAGTTACTACCCATGTTATGGATGAAGCAGAGTTAACGGATAAGGTCGGCTTATTATTAGGTGGAAAAATCATTGCTTTTGATACACCGCAACACTTAAAAGATAGTTATCAAGTTTCAAGTATTGAAGAAGTATTTTTGAAAGCAGAAGGAGAGTAAGATGAGAACCATTGCTATTGCTAAAAAAGTTATCAAAGAATTGCTTCGTGACAAACGAACCTTGGCTATGATGTTTGTAGCGCCGGTATTTATTATGTGGCTGATGAACCTCATGTTTTCAGCTAGTACAACCGTGAATGTCAAGTTAGCGACACAAGATCTACCAACTGGTTTGGTAACGAAAATGGATGAGCTCGATCATGTGGACGTCGAGACTTATCAAGACTTAGATCAGGCTAAAAAAGCTCTAGCTGACGAGAAAGTAGATGCAGTCATATCGTATAAAGATGGTGAGTATCAGGTCGACTACGCAAATACGGATGCTTCTAAAACAACTATGACACGACAAGTGTTACGAACAAGTATCATCAATGAAGGCACCGATCAGTTATTATCTCGTGTCAAACAGGCTCTTCCACAATTGAAATTAGATGCAAAGGCGCCTGAAATCAAAGAATCTTACCAATATGGAGATAAAAATACTGGATTCTTTGCACGTATGATTCCAATTTTAATTGGCTTTGTGGTCTTCTTCTTTGTCTTTTTGATTTCTGGTATGGCACTTTTGAAAGAGCGCACAAGTGGAACCTTGGATCGCTTGTTAGCAACCCCAGTGAAACGTTCTGAAATCGTCTATGGCTATATGTTGTCTTACGGTATTATTGCGATTTTTCAAACGGCAGTTGTCGTCTTAGCAGCAATTTGGCTACTAGATGTAGAAGTTGTAGGAAATATTTTAAATGTTATAATAGTTAATGTGGTACTGGCTCTTGTAGCACTAGCTTTTGGAATTCTCTTGTCTACTCTAGCAAAATCAGAATTCCAAATGATGCAATTTATTCCTCTCGTGATTATGCCTCAACTCTTTTTCTCAGGGATTATTCCATTGTCATCCATGGGAGCATGGGCTCCAACTGTGGGGAAATTTTTGCCATTAACCTATTCTGGTGATGCAATAAGCCAGATTATTCTTTACGGACACAATCTTGGTGATATTTTGCCAAATCTTGGTGTTTTAATGATTTTCTTGATCATTTTAACAATTCTCAATATTGTTGGATTGCGTCGTTATCGTAAAGTTTAGAAATCAACATAAATAATGCTAAAAAGGTGTGAAGATTAGATGGATAAGACTGTTTTTGAATCGTTTGAAGATTACTTAGAAGAAGCGAATTACCCTCAAGGAAAGAAAAAAATCATGCAGGCAGCAGTGGATCTCATATCAACTAGGAGTTACCATGGGACCTCAACTCTTCACATAGCTGAGCGTGCTGGACTAAGCCAGGCAACTTTGTTTAAGTATTTTAAGACGAAGGATGATCTACTGACGGCTATTTTACATCCTGTAGTCCCAGGCATTTTCGGTAGTTTTGTTGAGGAACTCTTAGCTTTTGAAACGACAGAAGAGAGGGTTCGTTATCTCGTCCACGATCGTATGAGCTATCTCAAAAAAAATCGTGCTTTGATGAAAATCATTCTGCAGGAGAGTTTTTCAAATAAGAAACTAAAAAATGAACAGATTTTTATCTGGAATGCTATTCAAGATAAACTTCGAGTGCTTCATAAAGAATTGCTAGCAGATCCACGTGTAAATACAGAGTTAACGATTCCTCAAATGGTTCGTATTTGTGTTGGTCCATTGTTGGCTTACTTCGCTCAACTTTATATCGTTAGCGACAACGGAGAAATAAAGGAAGAGGACCTAGACTTATTAGAAAAACAGATTTTAGGTGGTTTGTGGAAATAAGGGAGTTCTAGAAGAGCTAAGATTTATTTACTTGACTTTCAAACAAGCTAAAAAAGACATGTTCTGCTTATTTCAGATTCATGTCTTTTTTGTTGTTGGATTTTGTATTCTTCATAAGTCCTCAATCGCTTTGCCAAAACAGAAACCGACTTCTCCAGCGGTGCAACGATTTCTCAAGTGTATGGAAGAGGAGATTTCTGGCTTGCTAAAGAGAATTCCTTGACACTCTGTCAGCTTTTGATACAATAGTACAAAATCAGAGGAGGTGGGCTATGATTCAGAAACATGCGATTCCTATTTTAGAGTTTGATGATAATCCTCAGGCGGTCATCATGCCTGATCACGAGGGGTTGGACTTGCACTTGCCCAAGAAGTGTGTCTATGCTTTTTTAGAGGAGGAGATTGACCGCTATGCGAGGGAAGTAGGGGCGGACTGTGTCGGCGAATTTGTTTCTGCCACCAAGACCTATCCAGTCTATGTCGTTAACTACAAGGGCGAGGAAATTTGTCTGGCTCAGGCTCCTGTTGGTTCAGCTCCAGCAGCCCAGTTTATGGATTGGTTGATTGGTTACGGTGTGGAGCAGATTATTTCAACCGGAACCTGTGGTGTGCTGGCTTATATAGAGGAAAATGCCTTTCTCGTCCCAGTTCGGGCTTTACGAGATGAGGGCGCCAGTTACCACTATGTGGCACCTTCTCGTTATATGGAAATGCAGCCAGAGGCTATTGCTGCTATTGAGCGAGTGTTGGAAGACAGAGGGATTCCTTATGAAGAAGTCGTGACCTGGACGACAGACGGTTTTTACCGAGAAACGGCTGAAAAGGTGGCTTATCGCAAGGAAGAAGGCTGTGCTGTTGTAGAGATGGAGTGTTCTGCGCTTGCGGCAGTAGCCCAACTGCGTGGGGTTCTCTGGGGAGAATTGTTGTTCACAGCTGATTCCTTAGCAGACTTGGACCAGTACGATAGTCGTGACTGGGGTTCAGAAGCTTTCGAGAAGGCATTGGAACTCTGCCTTGAGATTGCCTCTCAGATCTAGCTACTCTCCTTCTTTTTATGGTACAATGGATGTATGTTCTTCAAATTATTTGTGAAAAAACTTGAAAGGGTCTTTGGCGGACTTTCACCTGCTCGTCGCATTTTTTTAAGTTTCGCTGGAGTTATTTTTATAGGCTCTCTTCTTTTGAGCTTGCCTTTTGTTCAGGCAAATGGTTCTCAGGCCACTTATTTTGACCATCTCTTTACGACGGTGTCCATGGTCTGTGTGACTGGCCTTTTTACGCAGCCAGTGGCTACGACCTATAATGTCTGGGGGCAGTTGATTTGTATGCTCTTGATACAGATTGGTGGTCTGGGGCTCATGACTTTTATCGGGGTCTTTTATATTCAGGGGAAGCAAAAACTCAGTCTTCGCAGTCGTGAAACCATTCAGGAGAGTTTTAGTTACGGGGAGACTCGGTCGCTGAAGGCCTTTATGCGGTCCATCTTTTTGACGACTTTTCTGGTGGAGGGCTTGGGTGCCTTCCTGCTAAGTTTCCGTTTTATTCCTGAGTTTGGCTGGGGACGAGGCATTTTTACCTCTATCTTTTTAGCTATTTCAGCCTTTTGTAATGCTGGTTTTGATAATTTCGGCAGTAGCAGTTTAGTGGCTTTTCAGACGGATCCCTTGATCAATCTGGTCATTGCTGGCTTGATTATCACAGGTGGTCTTGGCTTTATGGTCTGGTTTGACTTGGCAACCCAGTTTGACAAGAAGAAAAAACGCCGTCTGCGTTTCCACACCAAGCTGGTCCTATTCTTGACCGCAGGGATTTTGCTGTTTGGGACAGTATCTACACTCTTTACGGAATGGCACAATCCAGGAACCATTGGCAATCTCAGTGTTCCAGAGAAAGTGCTGGTTAGTTTTTTCCAAACTGTCAGCATGAGAACGGCTGGTTTTGCTTCTATTGATTACACCCAAGCTCGGCCTGTGACCTTGTTTATCTATATCCTACAGATGTTTCTCGGTGGAGCACCTGGAGGGACGGCTGGGGGTCTCAAGATTACGACTTTCTTTGTCTTGTTGGTTTTTGCGCGTAGTGAATTGCTGGGTTTACCTCATGCCAATGTTGCGCAGAGAACTATTGAGGCTCGAACAGTCCAAAAATCCTTTAGTGTCTTCATTATCTTTTTGATGACCTTCTTGTTAGGCTTGATGTTGTTGGGAATTACGGCAGAAGGAACACCGCGATTTATCTACCTCATGTTTGAGACCATTTCAGCTCTTGCGACAGTTGGGGTAACGGCAAATCTGACGCCAGAATTGGGCAAGTTAGCTCTTAGCATTGTCATGGTGCTCATGTTTATTGGCCGTATCGGTCCCTTGACCTTGCTGGTTAGTCTAGCTGACTACCAGCCTGATAAGAAAGATTTGATTCAGTATATGAAAGCAGATATTAGTATTGGATAAGAAAGGAAGAATGATGTCAGATCGTACGATTGGAATTTTAGGTTTGGGGATTTTCGGGAGTAGTGTCCTGATGGCCCTTGCCAAGCAAGATATGAATATCATTGCCATTGACGACCACGCCGAGCGAATCAATCAATTTGAGCCAGTATTGGCGCGTGGAGTTGTGGGCGATATCACAGACGAGGAACTCCTCAGAACTGCAGGAATTGATACCTGTGATACGGTTGTAGTGGCAACAGGGGAAAATCTGGAGTCGAGTGTGCTTGCAGTTATGCATTGTAAGAGTCTAGGGGTACCAAGGGTTATTGCCAAGGTCAAAAGCCAGACAGCCAAGAAGGTGCTAGAAAAAATCGGTGCTGACTCGGTGATTTCACCTGAGTATGAAATGGGGCAGTCTCTAGCGCAGACCATTCTCTTTCATAACAATGTTGATGTCTTTCAGCTGGATAAAAATGTGTCTATTGTGGAGATGAAAATTCCGAGTGTTTGGGCAGGTCAAAGCCTGAGTCAGCTAGACCTACGTGGCAAATACAATCTCAATGTCCTAGGATTTCGTGAACAAGAAAATTCACCACTGGATGTCCAGTTTGGACCTACTGACCTCTTGAAGGCAGATGCCTATATCTTGGCGGTTATTAACAACCAGTATCTAGATGACTTGGTAGAATTAAATTCGTAAGGAGGGAGCACCCCTCTTTTTTGATGTTCAAAATAGCAAATAGAGATAGTAACCCTTGTATTCTAGTAAAAGTCCTTCAGAAGCTGGACTTTATGGTAGAATAGAAAGAAGTGACAAGAGAGTAATACTCTTCGAAAATCTCTTCAAACCACGTCAACGTCGCCTTGCCGTAGGTATGGGTACTGACTTCGTCAGTTCTATCCACAACCTCAAAACAGTGTTTTGAGCTGACTTCGTCAGTTTTATCTGCAACCTCAAAGCGGTACTTTGAGCAGCCTGCGGCTAGTTTCCTAGTTTGCTCTTTGATTTTCATTGAGTATAAGAAAAAATCAGTCCCCTAAAGGAGTAGATTATGAAGTTATTGTCTATCGCCATCCCTAGCTATAATGCCGCTGCCTATCTTCATTACTGTGTGGAATCGCTAGTGATTGGTGGTGAGCAAGTTGAGATTTTGATTATCAATGATGGGTCTCAGGACCAGACTCAGGGAATCGCTGAGCGTTTAGCCAGCAAGTATCCTAACATCGTTAGAGCCATCTATCAGGAAAATAAAGGCCATGGGGGTGCAGTCAATCGCGGCTTAGCGGAGGCTTCTGGGCTCTATTTTAAAGTGGTTGATAGTGATGACTGGGTGGATCCTCGTGCTTACTTGAAAATTTTGGAGACCTTGCAAGAACTAGAGAGTGAGGGGCAGGAAGTTGATGCCTTTGTGACTAATTTTGTCTATGAAAAGGAAGGTCAGTCTCGTAAGAAGAGTATGAGTTATGAGTCAGTCTTGCCTGTTCGGCAGATTTTTGGCTGGGATCAGGTCGGAAATTTCTCCAAAGGCCAGTATATCATGATGCATTCGCTGATTTACCGGACAGATTTGTTGCGAGCGAGCCAGTTTCAATTGCCTGAGCATACTTTTTATGTCGATAATCTCTTTGTCTTTACCCCCCTTCAGCAGGTCAAGACCATGTACTATCTGCCTGTCGATTTCTATCGTTATTTGATTGGGCGTGAGGACCAGTCTATCAATGAGCAAGTGATGATTAAGCGCATTGACCAGCAACTCAAGGTCAATCGACTCTTGGTAGACCAGCTTGACTTGTCCAAAGTGAGCCACCCCAAAATGCGAGAATATCTGCTGAATCATATTGAGATTACGACGGTTATTTCCAGTGCCCTGCTCAACCGAGCTGGAACAGCGGAGCATCTTGCCAAAAAACGGGAGCTGTGGACCTATATTCAGCAGGAAAATCCAGAGGTATTTCAGACCATTCGCAAAACCATGTTGAGCCGTTTGACCAAACATTCAGTCTTGCCAGCCCGCAAACTTTCCAATGTCGTCTATCAAATCACCAAGTCTGTTTATGGATTTAATTAATATAAGTATTTTATAAGAGGAATTTAAGAAAAATTTTAACTTTTTCTTAATCCTTTTTAATTTTAGGAGATTATACTAGAGTCATCAAATAAAGAAAAAACTCTAAGGAGAATCCTATGAAATTCAATCTAAATCAAAGATATACTCGTTGGTCTATTCGCCGTCTCAGTGTCGGTGTTGCCTCAGTTGTTGTAGCCAGTGGCTTCTTTATCCTAGTTGGGCAACCAAGTTCTGTACGTGCCGATGTGGTCAATCCAACCCCTGCCCAAGTCGTGCCAGACGCAGATTCGGTGAGTGCAAAGAGCGACTTACCAGTAGAGGTTCTCAAGAAAGCAGTTGATGTAGCTCTTCCTTCAGAGAAGGCAGACTCAACACCTAAAGCAAGCTTGGATGCTACAAGCTCTCCAGAAAAAGTGAATGTAGCTGATAAAGACCAAGTGGTAGCGCCAAAAGAAGAAGTGCAAGCAAAACCAGAATCTAATAAACAAACAGAAGATGCGGTTAAACCTGCGACAAATCCTACGCCTACAGTTTCTGGACAAGACCGTGAAGCAAATGAAGCTCAACCAGCAACTACTCCAGCTGAAGTCCAAAAAGGCGTGGCCGATAATACTAAAGACACAGTAGACGTCCCAGCTACTTACCTAGATAAAGCCAATTTCCCTGGCCCGTTCACAGCTGGCGTCAATCAAGTTATTCCATATGAATTCTTCGCTGGTGACGGCATGTTAACTCGCCTTATCTTGAAAGCATCGGACAAGGCCCCATGGTCAGACAATGGTTCGGCTAAAAATCCCGCTCTCCCACCAGTAGAGAAATTGGGCAAAGGTCTCTACTTCTACGAAGTGGACTTGGCAGGTACTCAAGGTAAATCTGACAAAGAACTGCTTGACTTGTTGAAACAAAACGGCACTCAAAGTTACAAGGCAACTATCAAGGTTTATGGTGCGAAGGACGGCAAGGCCGATTTGAGCAACCTCGTAGCGACTAAGGATTTGGATGTCAACTTGAATAGCTTGACTACCCCAGCTGAAGTGCAAAAAGGTGTGGCCGACAACACTAAAGACACAGTAGATGTTCCGGCATCTTACTTGGACAAAGCGAACTTCCCTGGTCCATTCACAGCCGGTGTCAACCAAGTCATTCCATACGAATTCTTCGCTGGTGACGGTATGTTGACTCGCCTTATCTTGAAAGCTTCTGACAAGGCTCCATGGTCAGACAATGGTTCAGCTAAAAATCCCGCTCTTCCACCAGTAGAAAAATTGGGCAAAGGTCTCTACTTCTATGAAGTGGATTTGGCTGGTACCCAAGGTAAATCAGATAAAGAGCTTCTAGATCTCTTGAAACAAAACGGAACTCAAAGTTATAAAGCTACCATCAAAGTTTACGGTGCGAAAGACGGCAAGGTTGATTTGAGCAACCTCGTAGCGACTAAGGATTTGACAGTGAACTTGAATGGACATCAGTCTCTGATTCCGATGCAGTCAGGTTTCGTCCCATCTTCTAATGGTTCAGCTATGCCGGCTCCAATGATGAATAGTCATCAAGATGCGTCTAAGATGAACGCTCAAATGCCTAGTGTCAATCAAGATGATATGAAATCTAAAATGCCAGCTGCTAGTCAGGATAAGATGATGCCTAACAAAGAGCAGGACAAAACCATGAATGCTAGCCAGCCAATGGCAACACCAAGCATGAAACAAGATCAAGCTCCAGCAGCCTCAAGCAAAGCGTCTGATGAAGGCAAGATAGCATCTACTAACAAGGAGTCAACTCCAATGATGCCTGATCAAATGAAAGACCAAAAAGACATGCTTCCATATACTGGTGAAGCCCAAACATCAATGGCTACTATTGGATTCTTTGGATTAGCCTTGGCCGGCCTGCTAGGTGGACTCGGTTTGAAAGCTAAAAAAGAAGAAAATGACTAGTCTAGCTACAGACTTTCTATCTAGGATATGAAAAATCCAGATATCGTTTAGAATGTTCGTAAAGGGATTAAAATAGTGTTATACTATTGTGGTATAGCACTGTTTTTTTCAAAGGAGAGACAGATGGGAAAGACAATTTTACTCGTTGACGACGAGGTAGAAATCACAGATATTCATCAACGCTATCTGGTTCAGGCAGGGTATCAGGTTTTGGTGGCTCATGATGGAGTAGAGGCCTTGGAAATCTTCAAGCGAAAACCGATTGATTTGATTATTACAGATATCATGATGCCTCGGATGGATGGTTATGATTTGATTAGCGAAGTTCAGTATCAGTCTCCGGATCAGTCTTTTCTCTTTATTACGGCTAAGACCAGCGAGCAGGACAAGATTTATGGCCTGAGCTTAGGGGCAGATGACTTTATTGCCAAGCCCTTTAGCCCACGTGAGCTGGTTTTGCGTGTCCATAATATCTTACGTCGCCTTCATCGTGGAGGTGAGACAGAGGTCGTCAATCTCGGGGATTTACGGATGAATCACGGTAGTCATGAGGTCCAAGTTGGAGATGTGGCGCTTGATTTGACAGTCAAATCCTTCGAACTTCTATGGCTTCTAGCCAGCAATCCAGAGCGGGTTTTCTCTAAGACAGACCTCTATGAAAAGGTCTGGCAAGAAGACTATGTGGATGATACCAATACCTTGAATGTTCATATTCATGCTCTTCGACAGGAGTTGGCTAAACATGCTAGTTCAGAAACACCGACCATCAAAACCGTCTGGGGCTTGGGCTACAAAATTGAGAAAGCACGAGGTAGTCAATGAAATTAAAAAGTTATATTTTAGTGGGGTATATCATTTCAACACTCCTAACGATTATCGTGGTTTTTTGGGCCATCCAGCGAATGTTAATTGAAGAAAGAGAAATTTATTTCCTAGTGGGTATGACTCTCGTGGCTAGTTTTATCGGTGCTGGGATTAGTCTCTTTCTCCTATCGCCGGTCTTTACTTCATTGGGCAAACTCAAGGAACATGCCAAGCGGGTAGCGGATAAGGACTTTCCATCAAATCTGGAGGTTCAAGGCCCTGTAGAATTTCAACAATTAGGCCAAGCTTTCAATGAAATGTCCCATGATTTGCAGGCCACCTTTGATTCCTTGGAAGAAAGCGAACGAGAAAAGGGCTTGATGATTGCTCAACTTTCGCATGATATCAAGACCCCTATCACGTCAATCCAAGCGACGGTAGAAGGGATTTTGGATGGGGTTATCAAGGAAGGAGAACAGGACCATTATCTAGCAACCATTGGACGCCAGACTGAAAGACTCAATAAACTGGTTGAGGAGTTGAATTTTTTGACTCTAAACACAGTTAGAAATCAGGTCGAAACGACCAGCAAAGACAGCATTTTTCTGGACCAGCTCTTGATTGAGTGCATGAGTGAATTTCAGTTCTTGATTGAGCAGGAGGAGCGAGATGTCCACTTACAGGTAATCCCTGAGTCTGCTCGGATTGAGGGAGATTATGCCAAGCTTTCTCGTATCTTGGTGAATCTGGTCAATAACGCTTTTAAATACTCCGCTCCAGGAACCAAGCTGGAAGTGGTGGCTAAGCTGGAAAATAACCAGCTTTCAATCAGTGTGACCGATGAGGGACAGGGGATTGCCCCAGAGGATTTGGAGAATATTTTCAAACGCCTTTATCGTGTAGAGACTTCTCGTAACATGAAAACGGGTGGTCATGGCTTAGGACTTGCGATTGCGCGTGAATTGGCTCATCAATTGGGTGGAGAAATCACAGTTACCAGCCAGTACGGTCTCGGAAGCACCTTTACCCTCGTTCTCAATCTCTCTGGCAGTGAAAATAAAGCTTAAAACCCCTTTACAAATCTAGCCATTCATGGTAAAATGGATTTTGTGTGAAATATCAGCAGGAAAGCATGAAGCTCGTCAACAGGTGTCTTATGATAAGTAACCTTGGCTGTTTAGGCGAAGGGCATCTGCACGAATCAGGGCTTTCTAAGTGACTATTTCCACCGAAATATTATTTATATCAGGAGGACATTCACATGTCACGTTATACAGGACCATCTTGGAAACAAGCTCGTCGCCTTGGCCTTTCACTTACAGGTACAGGTAAAGAATTGGCACGTCGTAACTACGTACCAGGACAACACGGACCAAACAACCGTTCTAAATTGTCAGAATACGGTTTGCAATTGGCTGAAAAACAAAAACTTCGTTTCACTTACGGTGTAGGTGAAAAACAATTCCGTAACTTGTTCGTACAAGCTACAAAAATCAAAGGCGGAATCCTAGGTTTCAACTTCATGCTTCTTTTGGAACGTCGTTTGGATAACGTTGTTTACCGTCTTGGTCTTGCGACTACTCGTCGTCAAGCTCGTCAATTCGTAAACCACGGTCACATCCTTGTTGACGGAAAACGCGTTGATATCCCATCATACCGCGTAACTCCAGGTCAAGTGATTTCAGTTCGTGAAAAATCATTGAAAGTTCCAGCAATCCTTGAAGCAGTAGAAGCTACTCTTGGACGTCCAGCATTCGTATCATTCGATGCTGAAAAATTGGAAGGTTCATTGACTCGCTTACCAGAACGCGACGAAATCAACCCAGAAATCAACGAAGCACTTGTCGTTGAATTCTACAACAAAATGCTTTAATTTTAAGAAATATCTTACAGAAAGCCTACAACAGTGGGCTTTTTGCTTTGTCTTCAAACGTTGATTTCTGGGTTTGTCCCCCTTTACAAAGAACTAACAGCTTTCTCATAAAATGAGACGACTATTTTTGCTTTTTCTTTGGAGAGATGACTGTAAGTGTCCATAGTCATAGCTAATGTAGAATGACCTAATTCCTTACCAAATGGTATGGAGAATGGACTTGAACCAAGAGTGAACGCCGAGAAAATGCAAAAAAGCACTTAGAAAAATCTAAGCGCTCAAGAGTAGTGGACGGTGTGCCTGTCCCGTCTTCTCATACTATAAAGTTGCGTAGCGACACTATCATTTCTACTTCACTTCTCTTTAAACTAATTATATCATAAAGGAGTAGCAGCTTGACCGCGGACGAAGTAGAAAAGAAGCTAAAAAGCTATTGTAATGGTGTCTTGTGGATTGAATATTAGGATAGGAAAGTTTATAATGAAGTTAAAGTAAAGGAGGTTTCGTTTTAGATTTGATGATACCACCAAGCAAAGAGTTATTGATTTTTTATAAACAAATTGATTAGTGGGTTGACCAAGTTTATCCAGATCAAGATAAACCTTCTTTATCGTTTAAGAAAGACACTTCCTAATCTATTTTAGATTTATTTTATAGCATTAAATCGAAAATTGGTTTTGATTCCCTAGAACGCAAGTATTGAAATAATAATTATGGACAAATTAATCATGAAAAATAAGATAATTGATGTTTATAAAATTGCGAATCGTCTTGTTTCTATTACTGTTGAGAATCCTGATTTTTCAGATTTGAAAATCAATCAGTTTGTTAGAATTGGAGAAAAAGAATATAGGGTACGTAGTGTCCCTATGATTCATTCAACTCCACCTAAATCGATCTTAGAAATAGATACATTTACGATTGACTACACTGAGGATGACTTGATGAATAAAGAGGCGGTATTTAGAAGATCGAATAGCGAAGCTTAACGGATCAATTAGAAATTGTAGTAAGAATCTGGTCTTTTTAATAAAAGACATATAAGAAATGATAGGAAAAATCAGAATAATGACAGATTTTAATGAGAATGGATGCGATGATTTAGAGTTGCTAGATGGGATGTGTGACTCCGTTACAGCAGAATCTTTTCTTGAAGAATACAGTGATTTTTACAAAGAGACTGAAGAGTCAAAAATATGGTGGATTGATAAAATAGATTCTATAGGAGAACATCTATTGAGCTTTGATCAGAAAAAAATTTACAACTTATTTGAGGACTATCCTTATAATATGACTGAAGAAGAGGTTGAAATTTTTGATAGTGAAAATCCTTTTTGGAGAGATTTTTTCTCAGACAGAAAATTATAAGCAATCCGTTTATATTGAGCTTTTTAGAGATAGGGCTAATAGAAAATAAAGGTATTTAAAGATGATTAAAATTTCAATCAGTTTGTTGCTAGATGCGATTGAAGATAACATCAACGACGAAGAACTTCAATCTATCGATTTCGAGAGTCATATTAGAAAAATTACAAAAGAATTCCAGGGAGAAAATGGCGAATTCTTAGTAAAAGAAGAAGCGTTTGAAACACTCCCTTTGGACAGAGATAAAAAGGATAAAATCATTGAGCAAATAAAGCAAAATAGTCAAAATGTTTTCGAAGACGATTTCGATACCTTGTTGCAATTATATTTTTGAGCATCAGGAATAATTCAAGCGCATTATTTCATACTAAATAGAAAATGACAAAGATTGATAAACAAATTATTACGATGTACAAAATAGAAGATGGAGCCTCTAAGAGGCAGTATTCTATTGTGAGTGGAGGTTGTAAAGGAATTGCAACTATCGATAAAATTACTTTGGAATATAGCTATGTTGGAGATGATTTAGGACAATTCGCTTCGTTTGTAAAAGATACTTTAAGTAAAAGCATTAAGTTAGGAAAAGAATTGCCAGATAAGTTTTCGTATGGCTTTGGATAAGTTGTGGAATATCTTATATAGGAGAATCAAGATATATTATGGCAATATTAGATGATTTACGAGCATTGTATGACAATGGTTGGGACGCTTCTTTTGATTATAAGGGTCAAGTATGTGGTGTTTTTCCTAATTCTGTTTATGACATTGTAGTCGTACTTGGAGATAATGAATTTAAAGTGTCATCTTTTGATGAGTTAATTTCTTTACAGATTAATGGGAAAGCTTTGCTGGAAATCATGAGTGAGGTTGAAGTACAATATGGTTGAAGTACAATATGGTTGAAGTACAATAGAGAAAAAGATAGACAATAAATTCAGATGCACAGATTGAAAGTTGAGAAAAAAGTGCTATAATTAAGATATGAAGGATAGAGGTTGAGAATCTGTCACCAACGCGCCACTTATAGTGGGTCGAGAAATGCAGGAGCCCCGACAGTCCTGCCTATCCTTGCAAATAAATCAGCCCTTAGAAACGATTCTAGGGGCTTTTGTTATCTAAGCGGTAAACCTTTTGCGTAAGCTTCTTTGGCTTCGGCTAGAGTCATTTTATTTGGGCCACCGTCAATATTTATAATACCAGTATTATGCCAACGACAGACATCACAGATATCGTAGTCCATAACTTCAGTTCCACAAACAGGACAATGCAACCATAAATATCCATCAATTACCCAAGTCTCTTTTGATTTATCCATATCAATCCCTCTTTCTCTATTCATTGATTGTAATTGTAATGGTATCCCAATTTTTCGATGAACCGTCAATATCAACGAACCTTTCCATCATTATACTGCAAATCGAGGGTGATTACTAATAATTGAGTGGGTTTTCTAGATGTGGTATGATAGTATTATTAGGTAATAAAAAAGCACGTTTGACCGTGCTAGTTTCTTGCCTGCTGAACTCATCATTTTAAGTTCCTTTTTGTTACCCTTTATGTTTTCTCAACATATTTGAATTTAATAGTTTTTGAGAAAATCAAGTTAGATTTAGAGCAGGCTTAGGCCTACTTTTCTCTATCTAAATCCAGCAAGATAACAAAATGCTTTAATTTTAAGAAATATCTTACAGAAAGCCTACAACAGTGGGCTTTTTGCTTTGTCTTAAAATGTTGATTTCTGGGTTTGCTTAGAGATTTGCTAGTAAGGTTATTTGTGTATCTAAGTCTATCTATTCAAAGAATGACACGATGTTGATGATATAAATCTGGTATGATATAATATTTTGGCCCCCTCACTTTAAGGAAGGGAGGTGTTACATATGTTAGAAACTTTACTCACAGTGTTTCTAGCTCCGTTACTTATTAACGTGTTATCTGAGCTTTTCAAGTTATGGCTTAAGAAACGTAAAAAGTAATGGTTAACCCTTTTAGAGGGTAGCAAAAAACCCCATCGATGGCACGGTGGGGCTTTTTTAGTTACATATGCTGTAACTTTACTCACATTGTAAGTTCATTCTAACACAACTCCCCCGATATTTCAAGCTTTTGTTTTGATATTCCTCAGAGTGTGTTTGTGGTTTGAGTCCGCTTCACTGAAATTAGCACACGCGCTACCAAGTTCCATTCTACAGCAAAGAAATCAACTCTTTTCTAGGGGATTTCCGCCCTCATTTTGCTCTTTTGTGCTAAAATAGACTTATAAATTGAAAATAAGGAATGTTTATGAAATCAGGTAATGGTTTTTGGAAAGGTTGTCTCTATTTTTGGGGCTTCTTGTTCTTACTGGGCTTGTTGGTCCAATATGCTCTTCCACTTGCGGCTTGTGTCCTACTAGGCTATGGTGGTTATCGCCTCTATAAACGTTGGCGCTATCCTCTTTTGCAGGATCGTTTGCTCGATGATCGGATTGAGCTTTTAAAAGCTAGGATTCGCCAGGTGGACAAAGATATTCAGCAGTTAGAGGGAGTCTTGGTAGAAAAAGGCTCAGAGTCCTATAAGAGTCTGGCCAATCAAGTATTAATCGAACTGCGGGAAATCCATCAGGAGGCGGATCGTCTCAAGTCCTATATCGATGCTGATGTCTACAACCGTATTGACAAAAAGGTTCGTACAGTAAGGGCAAACATCGATGTTCAGCTAGAACGTTTGGATAGAGAAAGTCAGGTAGATCTTGAAAATGCGGAGCCAGAGGAATTAGCTCCAGAATTGTCCCAGACCTTGGCCAATATTGCTATTGACCATCAGGCTATTTTAGACAAGATTGCTACCTCTGCCGAGGGGGATAAGGAAGAATTGACGGCCATTCATAGTTTGAAGATGGAGAAATTCCAAACGATTTTAGAAGGCTATTTGAAGATTAAGGCCAATCCTAAAAACTATAATCGGGCAGAAGAACGCTTAGAGCAAGCTAAAGTAGCCATCGAACAATTTGACCTTGAACTGGACCAAGTCTTGAGAGAACTCAATGAAACAGATATGCGTGATTTTGATATCAGTCTGCGTATTCTAGAAAAAGATCGTAAAGAATAGGTTAGAAACAAAGGAGTAACCATGACAGAATTTAATTTTGATATTGACCAGATTGCCAATAATACGGTAGCTAAGGTGGATAAAACAACCCAAATCATCGAGACAAATACTGGCTCGGACAAGACCTTGACCTTCCTTGAAAAGTTGAGCCCTGAGCAGCAAGAAGGAATCAAAGCGCACGTGCCCCAGTTAGTAGACCAGTTTGTCACCAATCAAAATGCTCTCTTAGATTTTGGGCAATCTGCTGTCGAAGGTGTGAACAATACGGTCAATCGTATCTTGTCAGAACAAAAGAAACTACAGATTCCCCAAGTGGATGATCTACTCAAGAATACCAACCGTGAGTTGCAAGGCTTTGTAGTCAAATACAAGAACGCTGAAATTGCTGAGTTAGAAGAAAAGCCAAACTTTTTGCAACGATTGTTTAACAAGAGCAAGAATACCCTACAGGAATTTTACTTTGATTCAAAAACAGTGGAGCAAAAGCTCGATGGCATGGCTGCCGCAGTGGTCAAGCAAGAAGATGTGCTAGCTCGAAATATCGTCTCTGCTGAGATGTTGATTGAGGACAATACCAAATCCATTGAAAATTTAGTGGGAGTAATTTCCTTTATCGAAGCCAGCCAGACAGAAGCTGGTAATCGCGCTGCCGAACTGAAGGCCCAAGCTGACCAACTTGATACAAGTACGGTAGAATACCAAACCAAGTCACAAGAATTGGCCCGCATGGCTGAAGTGGTCAATACCCTTGAACAACAACACACAGAGTATGTCAGCCGTCTCTATGTTGCCTGGGCAACAACACCTCAGATGCGCAATCTGGTGAAGGTGTCATCTGATATGCGCCAAAAATTGGGCATGCTTCGTCGCAATACGATTCCTACAATGAAGCTTTCTATTGCCCAACTGGGTATTTTGCAACAATCAATGAAATCAGGTGTCGTGGCAGATGCCATTGTCAATGCCAATAATGCTGCCCTTCAGATGCTAGCTGAAACCAGCAAGGAAGTGATTCCGCAGATGGAACGAATTGCCCAAAGCCCGACAGTCGCTGTCGAATCGGTTACTAAACTGGCTGAAAGTCTGGTCGCTCAAAACCAAGGTATCGTCGCAGCTATTGAATTGGGTCGTCAGAAACGTGCCCAACTAGAAACAACCATTGTCAAGTCCGCAGAAATGATCAACGATTCTGTCAAACTACGCGATGAGAAAATTGTCCAAGTCCTTCTAGACCAAGGAAAGGCCGCTCAGAAAGAAGTTCAAGAATAACACACAAGTCCTCTGTAATGTAGATTTGCAGGGGATTTTATTCGTTTTTGTGGACAAGCCAGGTGGAATATTTTTTCCCAATCCAAAGGGCAAAGAGGAGATTGATGATGACGACGCCTGAACCGACCAGTGAAAATAGGAAAAATTCGCTAGTCGAAATTTGCCACAAATGCACGATGTCTGTAATCAAATAAGCACTGACAGGAAAACAAATGGTAGAAGTAATCAGAGCAGGGATATACTTGCGAAGAAGGATTGATTGTCCGATATGGAGCAAGAGATGAATAGCAAAGACTACAAATCCCCCTAACCAAACTAATTCGAGAACTCTAGATTGAGTAAAATATGCTAATAAAGTGATGGATAAGACAAGGAAAAATTCTTCAAAAACAGCAAGGGCAAATCCCTCTGTTGTCATTTCTTTGTGGATCTTGAGAATAGTTGGAGCCTTTTGGGCCAGTAAGGTTTCGTTGAGACAGATCCAAGAGACAAGACCGATAATTTCTTCCATATCGTGAAAGATAAAAAGTAGAGGAAACATCCAAAGATAAAATGCCATAAATCTCTCCTGAAAAGTTATAGACTGCCAGCCAATCAAGCAAAAAACGCCCAGTAAGGCGTTTTGAGTTAGGTATGCTTACTTAACTTCTGTAAACACAACGTGTTTGCGAAGTTTTGGTGAGTATTTCTTCAATTGAAGACGGTCTGGAGTGTTACGTTTGTTTTTAGAAGTAAGGTACAAGCGTTCACCAGATTCTTTGTGTTCAAGTGTAATATTTACGCGCATGGTATCTCCCTTCTATTATTCAGCTGATGCAGCTTTAGCGATTTTACGTCCTTTGTAGTATCCTTTAAGTGATACACGGTGAGAACGTGAGTAATCTCCAGTAGTTTCGTCAAAGTTTACAGATGGAGCTGTTACTTTGTAGTGTGTACGACGTTTGTTTTTCTTCGCTTTTGAAGTGCGACGTGCAGGTACTGCCATTTTGATTTCTCCTTTAGGTATTTATATTCGATTCAATCTACTGATTTTCATCAACCATACTAGGATAACACATTTTTTTTGTAAAGTAAAGTTACTTGACAAAAAAAGATGAAAAAATTCTCCTGTCTGATATAGCAGACAAGAGAAGGTGTTAAATATCAATCTCAAATGGTTCGTCAATGGTTTCTGATACGTATTTTCCGTCTTTTTTCCGTTGCTTGACACACTCTGTGAGGAGATATTCGATTTGCCCATTGACTGAACGAAAGTCATCTTCTGCCCATGATGCGAGTGCAGCGTATAACTTTGTTGAGAGTCGAAGGGGAATCTGCTTTTTTTTAGCTTCAGCCATCTTTAGTAAAGACTTCCTGTGTTGACAATTGGTTGTGCATCATGATTGCCACAAAGAACGACTAGGAGATTTGAAACCATGGCAGCTTTTCGTTCTTCGTCAAGCTCTACCAATTCCCCTTCATTAAGCCGTTCTAGTGCCATTTCGACCATTCCTACAGCACCATCTACAATCATCTTACGTGCATCAATAATGGCAGAAGCTTGTTGACGTTGAAGCATAACAGCTGCAATTTCTGGAGCGTAAGCTAGGTAAGTAATACGCGCTTCAAGGATTTCCAAGCCAGCATCCTCAACACGACTTTGGATTTCTTCACGAATACGGTTAGCCACAATTTCGCTAGAGCCACGGAGACTACCTTCGTCTGCTTGCCCGTCACCCGTAGTATCTACATTAGGAGACACATCGTAAGGATAGATGCGGACAATATTACGGAGGGCGCTATCACATTGTAATGAAAGATATTCTTTATAGTTATCAACGTTGAAGACTGCCTTAGCGGTATTGACAACTCTCCAAGTTACCGCGATACCGATTTCTACAGGGTTTCCTAGACAATCATTGATTTTTTGACGGGAATTGCTCAAGGTCATAACTTTGAGGGAAATCTGTTTCTTGCCAATTTCAAGATTTACATCATTGCCATTTGATGATTTAGAACCTAAAAAAGGAGATTTTGTGCTAACATCACCACTTTGTCCAAGTCGAGTGTGGTTTGCAGGGTTGACTGCTACGCTGAAGGGATTGACAAAGTAAAAACCAGGTTCTTTAATAGTACCTGTATAGTTACCAAAGAGTGTTAGAACCAAAGCTTCTTGAGGTTTGACAACTTTTAAACCAACATGAGCTAGTGCTGCAATTACGATTAGTACAAGTCCGATAATAATTCCAAAAATGTTTTCCGAACCAGCGCCCATTACAAATATAAAGACACCAAGAACGAGCGCTAATTCAATGAGAATCAATGCTAATACACCATTTGCTTTTGAATTGATTAGTTTTTCAGTCATAATAATGGCCTCCTATTATTTGATATCTAAATGATATCACTTTGTTTTAAAAAGTCAATAGAAAGTTGAAAAATAATCACTAAAAACTTTCAGCCCAATAATTACTTGTAGAAGGTGAGATTATATTGTGCTGAAATACTCTTTTATTCTTATAACTTTTACACTATAATTGTAGTTAGAAAGGAAGAGAAATGTTTGATTATAGAGCACTAGTTATTTTGATGACTTTGATGGATCATTGTGAGCTATCATTATATGAATTATCTGTTAAGGTGAGCTTACCTATAAAGGAAGTCAAAGAAGGAATAGATTATTTAGTGCCTTATCTAGCTAATAAAGGGATAGTGCTGTATAAAAAACAAGGTCGCTATAGTTTATCAAATCGTACGAAGCAGTCTTTGACAGATATTATTAGATCGGATGAATTGGTTTTACCAAAGTCGACTCGCTTAGCTTTAATCTATCTTTACACTTTTTGCCGATTAGATTTTATATCGAATAATCATTACCAAGACTTTTTGAAAGTAAGTAAGAATACAACCTTATCTGATATTCAATCATTAAGAAAGATTATGTTAGATAATGATTTGGAGCTAGGGTACAGTAGAGCAAAAGGTTATACTTTACACGGTTCAGAGTGGAATAAGCACCGTTTAGCTTTTCAAATGGTTAGTGAGTTGCTGAAATCCTCCATAGGGATTTGGGGGTTGGATTATGTTTTATCCAGTTGGGGGTATTCATTAACTTATGATTTGATTGATCAGGTAGTTAAAGATTATTATGAAAAGCTACAGATAGTACCTATTGTTAATCAATTAAAAGTTTGCCTTTTCGGTTTAGTATTCATTATATGTAGGTATCAAAGAGATGTTGAAAGAGTATGTCTTTCAGAGACACTAGTATCTCCTATTATTCAAGATATAACGACTATTTTATTGGATACAGTAGTTGATTTGGGAATTATAGATACGGTGTTTTCTGAGGATGATTATCGCTATATCACTGTTTTATTATTAAGTTGTTTTGAAGGTGAAGTAGATGTTGCTCCGGTTTACTTTAATCAATTAACAGAGGCTATTATAAGTAGAATGGAAGATATTTCTCTGTTACATTTTAAACAAAGAGAAGTATTGAGAGAAAATCTTCGCCGCCACCTTATACCGGCTTACTATAGATTAAAGTTCGGCTTACCTAGTTCAAATGAATATGTGTTGCATGTTAAAGAACATTATCCTGATTTATTTGAACTAGTAAAAGATTCTTTGACTCCCTTGATGGACGCTATTGACAAACCCATACCTGATAGTGAAACAGCATATTTTGTTGTCCATTTTGGAGGTTATTTAAAGAATGCAGATACTTTGCCTCAAAAATGTTATAAAGCAGCAATTATTTGTCCTAATGGGATTAGTTCTTCATTGATGTTAAAAGAAAATCTATTAGCATTGTTTCCTCAAATTGAATTTATAGGGACTTCAAAGATTGACGATTTACCGGCGAAAACTAGTAGTGACTATGATATGGTTTTTTCTACTATAAAGGTAGAGACAGAGAAGCCAAATTATCTAGTTTCCGTTATGATGACTGAAGAACAAACAACTCAATTAGTTGAATTGGTATCAAAAGATTTTCCGGATACAGGTTATCAAGATATTGAGCTGAATCAGATAATTAGTATAGTAAGACGATATAGTGTAATCACACAAGAATTAGAGTTGAAATTAGCATTAAAGCGATATCTCTATCAAGAAATGAATAGAAAGGAAATGTTACCATTGTTAGAAGAATTAATTACAAAAGAAACCTATCAGGTTAGTTCGAAAAAATTAGGATGGAAGGAGGCGATTCGTTTAGCAGCTAAACCGCTTTTGGATCAACATAAGATAACTGAGAACTACCCTGAGGCAATGATTCAAAAAGTAGAAGAGTTTGGACCTTTTATTAATTTAGGGAAGGGAGTAGCAATTCCTCACGCTCGACCAGATGAAGGCGTGAATGAAATAGGAATGTCAATGTTAGTTTTGGAAGAGCCGATTTATTTATTGGATAATCCAGAACAAGAGGTAAGATTGTTGATTTGTATTGCAGCCATTGATAATGAGAGTCATTTAAAGGCTTTGTCACATTTAACAACAATTTTAAGAGATAAAAATCATGTTCAAGCTTTAATTTCATCAAAAAACTATGATGACATTAAAATGATAATTAAACAGGAGGATTAGATAATGTTAAAAATTGGTACAGCTTGTGGTTCAGGATTAGGTTCAAGTTTTATGGTACAGATGAATATTGAATCTGTATTGAGTGATTTGAATGTTTCAGATGTAGAAGTTGAACATTATGATTTAGGTGGAGCAGATCCAAATGCAGCCGATATTTGGATTGTTGGTCGTGATTTAGCTGATTCAGCTAGTCATCTTGGAGATGTTCGTATTTTAAATAGTATTATTGATATGGACGAGCTACGAGAATTAATTACTAAAATTTGTGAAGAAAAAGAACTTATATAGGAGGCTAGCGTCATGATGAAGTTCATATTGGATATTGTTAGTACACCAGCTATTTTAGTAGCTTTAATTGCAATCTTAGGATTAGTTCTTCAGAAGAAGAAATTACCTGATATTATTAAAGGTGGAATTAAGACTTTTGTTGGTTTCTTAGTTGTATCTGGTGGTGCAGGAATTGTGCAAAATTCTTTGAATCCATTTGGTACCATGTTTGAACATGCTTTTCATTTATCTGGAGTTGTACCGAATAATGAAGCAATTGTAGCTGTAGCTTTAACAACATATGGCTCAGCTACTGCAATGATTATGTTTGCAGGTATGGTGTTCAATATCTTAATCGCTCGTTTTACTCGATTTAAATATATCTTTTTAACAGGGCACCACACTCTATATATGGCGTGTATGATTGCGGTCATTTTATCAGTTGCTGGCTTTACTAGTTTGCCTCTTATCTTACTAGGAGGATTAGCACTCGGTATTATTATGAGTATTTCTCCAGCATTTGTACAAAAATATATGGTTCAATTAACTGGAAATGACAAGGTAGCTTTAGGTCATTTCAGTTCTTTGGGATATTGGTTGAGTGGTTTCACTGGTAGCCTTATCGGTGACAAATCAAAATCAACAGAGGACATTAAATTCCCAAAGAGTTTAGCTTTTTTACGTGATAGTACTGTTAGTATTACTTTATCTATGGCAGTTATTTACATTATTGTAGCTATCTTTGCAGGGTCAGAATATATAGAAAAAGAAATCAGTAATGGTACAAGTGGTCTAGTTTATGCTTTACAATTAGCAGGTCAATTTGCAGCAGGTGTATTTGTTATTTTAGCAGGTGTTCGCCTTATTTTGGGTGAAATTGTTCCAGCCTTTAAAGGTATCTCAGAGCGTCTCGTACCTAATTCAAAACCTGCTTTGGATTGTCCGATTGTTTATACTTATGCACCTAATGCAGTCCTAATTGGATTTATCTCTAGTTTTGTTGGTGGTTTAGTAAGTATGGCAATTATGATTGCTTCAGGAACGGTTGTCATCTTACCAGGCGTTGTGCCTCATTTCTTCTGTGGAGCGACTGCAGGTGTCATCGGGAATGCATCTGGTGGTGTTCGTGGAGCCACTATTGGAGCATTTTTACAAGGTATTTTAATTAGTTTTCTTCCAGTCTTTTTAATGCCAGTTTTGGGAGGACTTGGTTTCCAAGGGTCAACTTTCTCAGATGCAGATTTTGGTCTATCAGGAATTATTTTAGGAATGTTGAATCAATTTGGCTCACAAGCAGGTATTGTTATTGGTCTTGTTCTTATTTTAGCAGTTATGTTTGGAGTATCCTTTATTAAAAAGCCATCTGCAAAGGAGGAATAAGGGATGATTTTAAGTGAAAATAGAGAAGATGAGTTAAGAAAATTTGCGACTAAAATCCGATTAAATACTCTTAGAACATTGAATCATCTTGGATTCGGTCATTATGGAGGGAGTCTGTCTATAGTAGAAGTTTTAGCAGTGCTTTATGGTGAAATAATGCCGATGACTCCAGAAATATTTGCATCACGAGATAGAGATTATTTTGTTTTATCCAAGGGACATGCTGGACCGGCTTTATACAGCACACTCTATTTGAATGGTTTCTTTGACAAAGAATTCTTATATTCTTTAAATACAAATGGAACCAAATTACCGTCTCATCCTGATAGAAATCTAACGCCGGGCATAGATATGACAACTGGCTCTTTAGGACAGGGAATTAGTGTTGCAACCGGACTTGCATATGGTCAGAGAATAAGAAAAAGTCCCTTTTATACTTATGCTATTGTTGGAGATGGTGAGTTAAATGAGGGACAATGTTGGGAGGCTATACAGTTTGCTTCTCATCAACAGTTATCTAATTTAATTGTATTTGTAGACGATAACAAAAAACAATTAGATGGTTTTACAAAGGATATTTGTAATCCAGGTGATTTTGTAGAAAAATTCTCAGCATTTGGATTTGAATCCATTAGGGTCAATGGTTCAGATATTAGAGAAATTTATGAAGGGATTGTCCGATTAAAACAGTCAAATGATTCATCCCCTAAGTGTATTGTATTAGATACTACTAAAGGTCAAGGAGTTCGAGAGCTGGAAGAAATGAAATCCAATCATCATCTTCGCCCTACTGTAGAGGAGAGACAAATGTTAACTTCAGTTGTAGAAAGATTAAGTCAGGAATTGGAGGAAACAGAATGATGAGAAGTACGAAAGAATTACGACATGTGTATAGAGATTTCCTTCTAGAGGCTAACCAAAGTTATTCTGATATAGTAGTTTTAGAAGCAGATTTGTCAAGTTCTATGGCTACTAATAATCTTGAAAAGGACTTTAGAGACCGTTATGTGAATGTTGGAATCATGGAAGCAGAAATGGTCGGGCTTGCAGCAGGTTTATCTATTCAGGGGTTTAGACCTTATCTTCATACATTTGGCCCTTTTGCTTCACGAAGAGTATTTGATCAATTATTTATTTCTCTTGGATACGCACAATTGGATGCCACTGTGATTGGATCAGATGCAGGAGTAACTGCAGAAATGAATGGTGGGACACATATGCCATTTGAAGAAATTGGATTGTTACGTTTAATTCCTAAATCAATCATTTTCGAAGCAACTGATGATATCCAATTTCGTGAAATCTTGAACCAGACATTAGACTTAAAAGGACTAAAATATATTCGAACAATTAGAAAAGCTCCAGAGGCTGTATATCAAGGTGGAGAAGATTTTTCTAAAGGCTACATTGAGTTAAGACACGGTGAAGATGTTGTAATAGTTGCTTCTGGCATAATGGTTGCTCCAAGTATTCGAGTTGCGGATGAACTGTTTAAATTAGGTTATTCAGTAGGTGTGATAGATTTATTTAGAATCAAACCGATACCAGAACAGATAAAAACAATGTTAAGTGGAAAAACTATATTTACTGTAGAAAACCACAATCAGATAGGTGGAATTGGCAGTGCTTTATGTGAATTATTCTCTGATGATGGAATAACAAAAATTCATCGGATGGGTGTTCAAGAAAGATTCGGTCAAGTAGGGAAAATGGATTATCTTCTTAATGAATATGGTTTGAGTGAATCGAATATAAAAGAGAAAGTTCTAGAGTTTTATAATGCAAGATAGATGTTAAATACACTTATCTGAAAGAACTTCTGTAAAAATTACATTACGTTATTTAAAGCAAGCGGATTAAAAGCATATTCTGGTAATCAGAAAGTGCCCTGATCCGCTTTGTTGTTTTTAATTTAAAATGTTTATATGTGTATAGAATTTTCTGAAAATTCAAGAATTTTCTTCTGTTCATTGCCTTTAAAATGTGCTATAATAGTAAAAACTGAAATGGGAGGGATAAGATGACTGAATTAGATAAACGTCACCGCAGTAGCATTTATGATAGTATGGTTAAATCACCAAACCGTGCCATGCTTCGTGCGACTGGTATGACAGATAAGGACTTTGAAACACCGATTGTGGGGGTTATTTCGACTTGGGCGGAAAATACACCATGTAACATTCACTTGCATGATTTTGGGAAATTAGCTAAAGAAGGTGTAAAATCAGCAGGTGCTTGGCCTGTGCAGTTTGGGACAATTACCGTAGCGGACGGAATTGCTATGGGAACGCCAGGTATGCGTTTCTCTCTAACATCTCGTGATATCATCGCGGACTCAATCGAAGCGGCGATGGGGGGCCACAATGTGGATGCCTTTGTTGCTATCGGTGGCTGTGATAAGAACATGCCTGGTTCTATGATTGCCATTGCCAATATGGATATCCCAGCTATTTTCGCCTATGGTGGAACTATTGCACCGGGAAATCTTGATGGCAAAGACATTGACTTGGTTTCTGTTTTTGAGGGTATCGGAAAATGGAACCACGGTGATATGACGGCTGAGGACGTAAAACGTCTCGAATGTAATGCCTGCCCTGGACCTGGTGGCTGTGGTGGTATGTATACTGCTAATACCATGGCGACTGCTATTGAAGTTCTAGGTATGAGTTTGCCAGGCTCTTCATCTCACCCAGCTGAATCAGCTGACAAGAAAGAAGACATTGAAGCAGCAGGACGTGCTGTTGTTAAGATGTTGGAGCTCGGTCTCAAACCATCAGACATCTTGACTCGTGAAGCCTTTGAAGATGCCATCACTGTAACTATGGCTCTCGGTGGTTCTACAAATGCCACTCTTCACTTGCTTGCCATTGCCCATGCTGCCAATGTTGACTTGTCACTTGAGGACTTCAATACGATCCAAGAGCGTGTGCCTCACTTGGCCGACTTGAAACCATCTGGTCAGTATGTCTTCCAAGACCTCTATGAAGTCGGTGGTGTGCCTGCGGTTATGAGATACCTCTTGGCAAATGGTTTCCTTCATGGAGACCGCATTACATGTACTGGTAAGACTGTAGCTGAAAACTTGGCTGACTTTGCAGACCTTACACCAGGTCAAAAAGTTATCATGCCACTTGAAAATCCAAAACGTGCAGACGGTCCGCTTATCATCTTGAACGGGAACCTTGCCCCTGATGGTGCGGTTGCTAAAGTATCAGGTGTTAAAGTGCGTCGTCACGTTGGTCCAGCTAAGGTCTTTGACTCAGAAGAAGATGCGATTCAGGCAGTTCTGACAGATGAAATCGTTGATGGCGATGTAGTTGTTGTCCGTTTCGTTGGGCCTAAGGGTGGTCCTGGTATGCCTGAGATGCTGTCACTTTCATCAATGATCGTTGGTAAAGGTCAAGGAGACAAGGTTGCCCTCTTGACAGATGGCCGTTTCTCTGGTGGTACTTATGGTCTGGTTGTTGGACATATCGCTCCTGAGGCTCAGGATGGTGGACCGATTGCCTACCTTCGTACAGGCGATATCGTTACGGTTGACCAAGATACCAAAGAAATTTCCATGGCCGTATCGGAAGAAGAACTTGAAAAACGTAAGGCAGAAACAACCTTGCCACCACTCTACAGCCGTGGTGTCCTCGGTAAATATGCCCATATCGTATCATCTGCTTCACGCGGAGCCGTGACAGACTTCTGGAATATGGACAAGTCAGGTAAAAAATAAACTCAAAAAGCAAGCCAACTTCGGCTTGCTTCTTTTCATCTTCAAAAGTGATTTGCCTGCTTATACTCAATAAAAATCAAAGAGCAAACTAGAAAGCTAGGCGCAGGTTGCTCAAAACACTGTTTTGAGGTTGTGGATAGAACTGACGAAGTCAGTAACCGTACTACGACAAGCCGACGCTGACGTGGTTTGAAGAGATTTTTGAAGAGTATTAACGAGGTGGCAGTCCAAGGGCAATACGGCCGTAGCGACTGATTCGTGTAATCTTCCAGGCAGGCGACCATGTAACTTCAACCTTGACATCTTCGATACCCTCGATTTGTTTCAGACCTGCCACGATTTCAATAGGCAAACTTTCAGCGCAATCACAGGCAGTGTCAGTGAAGGTCATGACAATCTTGCAGAGACCTGTTTCGTCCAGATTGATTTCATAAATCAATCCTAGATTGTAAACATCCAATTCCACATCTGTATCAAAAACCTTCTCTAGTTTTTCGATAATTTGGTCTTGTAAAGCCAAAGCGCGGTCATTGATTTTAATATCGTCTCTCATAGCAGTCCCTCCACCTGATAAATATCCTCTATTTTCTCATAATTCTGACAATTTGGCAAGTTTTTGATGAATTTTCTGAAAAAATATGATAACATAAATAAAACACCGAATTAAGGAGAAGTCTATGGAGCAGATTGGAAAAGTCTTTAGACAATTACGAGAGTCAAGAAATATCTCGCTGAGACAAGCAACTGGGGGACAATTTTCTCCGTCTATGTTGTCCCGATTTGAAACTGGTCAGAGTGAGCTTTCGGTGGAAAAGTTTCTATTTGCTCTGGGAAATATATCTGCCAGTGTAGAGGAAATTCTCTTTCTGGCTAGAGGTTTTCAGTATGATACAGATTCTGAGTTGAGAAAAGAAATCACAGATGTCTTGGACCTAAAGAATATAGCACCTCTTGAGGATTTGTATCGCCAGGAGTATCAAAAGTATGCCAATTCTCAAAACAAACAGAAACATATTCTAAATGCCATTATTATCAAGTCTTATATGAAGGGCATGGATGAAACGGTAGAGTTAACGGCAGAGGAAGGGAAAGTCCTTCATGACTACTTGTTTTCTACTGAGATTTGGGGAATCTATGAACTCAATTTGTTCTCAGTCAGTTCTCCGTTCTTATCTGTTTCTCTTTTTACTAGGTATGTACGAGAAATGGTCCGCAAATCTGATTTTCTAATGGAAATGTCTGGAAACCGAAACCTTTTTCACACCATGCTATTGAATGGTTTTTTAGCTAGCATTGAATGTGAAGAATTTACCAATGCCTCTTATTTTAAACGTGTCATCAAAGAGCATTTCTACAAGGAAAATGAGACCTATTTCCGAATTGTCTATTTGTGGGCGGAAGGTCTCCTTGATAGCAAGCAGGGCAGAGTCAAGGAAGGTCAGAAAAAGATGGAGGATGCTGTCCATATTTTTGAGATGCTTGGTTGCAACAAATCTGCCGAATACTATAGAAATACGACCGATTGTTGAATATCTGCAAACTAAGAAAATAATTTGAAATTTTAAGCGATAGAACTCTTACCCTCTCTCAGGTTATCAAAGAAGTTCTATCGTTTTTTTGCTTATTTTGTGTGTTGCATATATTCAAAAGTTTTCCTTTTCAATTTCTAAGTGCTATACTATTGTCATACTTCATATAGGAATTATAACAAGAAGGGGGATTACCTATGAAACTATTGTTTAGAAATCAAGCTTATCGACTCTTGACTTTGTCACGCTTCTTCAATGCTTTTGGTGCTTCGATTTTCAATCTGGTATTTATCGTCTATGCATCGACCTTGCCACAAGCATCTTTTGCGGTTGCTATGGCGAATATTGTCATGCTTCTTCCGACTCTCTTTACAGTTTTTGTAGGGATTCGGGCAGATTACACGAGGGACAAGGTCAAATGGATGGTCTATAGCGGTTTGTTTCAGGCAGTTTTATTTTTTCTAGCAGCTCTAGTTGTTCAGCAAGCTACTCTCTTTGCCTTTTCTAGCCTGTGTTTAATCAATGTCATTAGTGATGTCATCAGTGATTTTGCTGGTGGTTTGCGCATGCCTCTCATTAAGGAAAAAGTAGCTGAAGATGATCTGATGGAGGCTTATTCTTTTTCCCAGTTCATCACCTATATTTCAGCTATTGGTGGTCAAGCTTTTGGAGTGTGGCTCTTAGGGTTATCGGTCAATAATTTTTCTCTCGTTGCGGGAATCAATGCCTGTTTTTTCCTAGTATCAGCCGTTATCCTCTTTTTAGGAAAAAGCAAATTGAGACTGTCAATGTCATCTGCTGATGGTGAAATTCTAAAAAATGAGAAGCTTCCGATCAAAGAGCAGTTCCTAACGATTTATCGAAATTTACGTCTCGTTTTTCTTAAAGGTGGACAGAAAAACTTTGGATTCATGATCTTTGCTGTCTTGCTTATCAATGCCTTGGGTGGTTCCTTAGGGGGCATCTACAATATCTTCTTTTTGAGCCATTCTCTCTTGAATTTTTCTTACACAGAGGCATTATTTATCAGTCAAGTCGGTGCTGTAGTAGCAGTCATCATCAGTAGCCTTACGGGCAATGATTATTTTGGGAAGCAGTCCTTGCCTAGATTGATGATGTGGGTGACCGTAGGACTTAGTCTAGTTGGTCTGGCTAATGTATTCAATCAAGTCGTGCTTGGTTTGCTATTTCTATTTTTAACTCTGTATATGTCTGGTAAAGTTCAACCAAAGATTAGTGCCATGCTCATGAAAAATCTAGCTCCAGAAGTTCTAGCTCGTACCAGTAATTTTTTAGGTTTATTGTTTACCTTATCCATACCTGTGGGAACAGCTTGTTTCTCACTAGTAGCCGTATGGAATATACAGTTGACTTGGATGCTATTTGTTGGTCTTTCCTTCCTGGCTATTCTTTTGACAGTTATTAATCTCAAAAATGATATCTAAATCCTAAATTTTTTCTCACTGTTTTAATCCCTTTATTTATGGTAAAATAAGACTATTAAGTTTAAAGAGGATTCCCTATGAAATTACAAAAACCAAAAGGAACGCAGGATATTTTACCTGCTGAATCTGCCAAGTGGCAGTACGTTGAGGGCTTTGCCCGTGAGATTTTCAAGCGCTATAACTACTCAGAAGTGCGCACGCCTATTTTTGAGCACTACGAGGTTATCAGTCGCTCTGTCGGAGATACAACGGATATCGTGACCAAGGAAATGTATGACTTCTATGACAAGGGTGACCGCCATATTACCCTCCGTCCAGAAGGAACTGCGCCAGTTGTCCGTTCCTATGTGGAAAATAAACTCTTCGCCCCAGAAGTGCAAAAGCCAAGTAAGTTCTACTACATGGGCCCTATGTTCCGCTATGAGCGTCCACAGGCAGGGCGTTTGCGCCAGTTCCACCAGATTGGTGTTGAGTGCTTTGGCTCTAGCAATCCAGCTACCGATGTGGAAACAATCGCTATGGCAGCTCATTTCTTGAAAGAAATCGGCATCCAAGATGTTAAATTGCACCTCAACACGCTTGGCAATCCTGAGAGCCGTGCAGCCTACCGTCAGGCCTTGATTGACTATTTGACACCGCTCAAGGAGACCTTATCTAAGGATAGCCAACGTCGCTTGGAGGAAAATCCTCTCCGTGTCTTGGACTCTAAGGAAAAAGAAGACAAGGTGGCAGTGGAGAATGCACCATCTATCTTGGATTTCCTTGATGAAGAAAGCCAAGCTCATTTTGATGCTGTGCGTCAGATGTTGGAAAATCTGGGTGTAGACTATATCATCGATACCAATATGGTGCGTGGTCTGGACTACTACAACCACACCATTTTTGAGTTTATCACTGAGATTGAGGGAAATGACCTGACAGTCTGTGCGGGTGGTCGTTACGATGGTTTGGTTTCTTACTTTGGAGGCCCTGAAACTGCTGGATTTGGTTTTGGACTTGGTGTAGAGCGCCTGCTTCTCATCCTTGAAAAGCAAGGTGTGGCCCTCCCTATCGAAAACGCCCTAGATGTCTATATCGCAGTCTTGGGTGATGGAGCAAATGTCAAGGCCTTGGAGTTGGTGCAAGCCCTTCGCCAACAAGGTTTCAAAGCAGAGCGTGATTACCTCAACCGTAAGCTCAAAGCTCAGTTCAAGTCAGCCGATGTCTTTGCGGCTAAGACCCTCATCACTCTAGGCGAGAGCGAAGTCGAAAGCGGACAAGTGACGGTCAAGAACAACCAAACCCGAGAAGAAGTGCAAGTGTCACTTGAGGCTATCAGCCAAAACTTCTCAGAAATCTTTGAAAAACTAGGATTTTAATGATAGATAAACTGGTCAGGAACTTACTCCTGACCTTTTTCTTTTGCAAAATGACAAAAATAATAAACTTTTTGACAAATATGCTTGTCAAAAAGAAAAAGATGTGTTACAATGAATTCAAGTTAAGAAATAGGAAGCAGAAAGGAGCTATGATGTGGGTAGTAGTATTTATACTATTTATGATTTTCTTTTATTCTAATAATTCTAAAAAAATCAAGAAACTAGAGAATAAAATCAAAAAGCTTGAGCGAAAAGAGAAAGGAAATATAGAAATGTCAAGATTATTGCAAGAAATGATTGGAAAGAAACCAATTATAACGGGAGTGTATATTGGGCCAGATAACTGGGAAGTTGTGGATGTTGACGAGGAATGGGTCAAACTACGTAGCGTTGATAAAAAGGGGAAAGAAAAATTCAAGTTGCAACGTATTGAGGATATCCAAACCGTTGAATTTGACGGAGAGTAGGTGTGTAACATGCAACTAAAAAATCGTCTAAAAGAGCTTCGGGCTCGCGATGGTCTCAATCAAACCGACCTGGCCAAGTTAGCAGGGGTTTCCAGACAGACCATTAGCCTATTAGAACGGGACGAATACACCCCGTCCATTGTGATTGCCTTGAAAATATCTCAGATTTTCAACGAAACAGTTGAATCGGTATTTCGCTTGGAGGAGGATGAGTGATGAACAAGTATAAAGTGATTTATTATGTAGTTGCCATAGCTCTATTAGTCAGCGTATTTCTACTGATTGGGATGGACCTAGGCTGGTTTAATCCATATCAAAGCGACCAATTTATTTGGGCCTACTTTGCTCTTATCCCAGTCGTTGACTGGATTGAAAAGAAAGCAAACAATCTAGCAAGTGAAAAAGGAGAATGAATATGGAAAAGAAAAGGAAACGTGGATTGTTGTTTTTAATGTCTGTTGTCTTGGGAGGTTTCTTGGGCGGTTTTGTAGGGATGTTTAAGGCTGCTACCGAATCCCACGAAATTATGTTAGATGTAAAAGTCTTGATACCATGGATATCAGCTATTTGTTTAGTGTTAGGTTTCATTAGCATTTTTTTGACATTCAATTTCTTAAAGAAAAGCAGAAAATTTCACTCCTTGTATCAAGAGGAAATGGATGATGATCTGAATGAAACCTATTATGTGCAGATGTATCGGAATCTCGAGTTTGGAACTATTGCTTTTAATAGTGCAAGCGTAGCGATTTTATTGGCTCTCTTCATTTCAGGAAGTGAAGTAATTGTACTCGATATAAGCCATATAACCTTATCCCTTTCCTTTTTGGGATTAGTGTTAGTTTTAAATGCTCAAAAATATCTTTTTAAGACCATTGCGATTGTTCGTCAGTTTGATTTAGTATTTTTCTCTACACCAAAGGATATCTTGGACCATTTCGATTCTTATGATGAAGGGGAGCGCAAGGCTAATTTGGAACAGAGTTTTCGGATTTTATTCCAATTAAATAACTATGTCTTGCCAGCTTTGTACTTTCTGATCGCTCTCTTTTCCTTACTGACAGGAGAGATTCAGTTACTAGCCTTCTTGCTTGTAGGAGCAATCCATATTTATATCAATGTGATGCAGTTACCTATGGTAAAACGTTATTTCAAATAAAGGAGTTTCTATGATTCGTGTTGAAAATGTAAGCAAAAGTTTTGGGAGCAAAAAGGCTCTTCATCAGATTTCTTTTGAGATCAAGGAGGGTGAAATCTTTGGTTTTCTTGGACCTTCTGGCTCAGGTAAAACAACCATGATCAATGTCTTAACAGGTCAGTTGGCTGCAGATCAAGGTAACACAATTTTGTTAGGCAAGAATTCTCAAGATTTAACTTCAAATGATTTGGAACAAATTGGTATTGTTAGTGATGGCAGTGGTTTTTATGAAAAGATGAGTCTTTACAAAAATCTGCTCATCTATGCTAAGCTATATGGTCTCAAGTCAGATAGAGTAAATCAGGTGCTCCAACAGGTTGGATTGGCAGATGCTAAAGATGTTATCGCAGAAAAGTTATCTACTGGAATGAAACAACGAATGTTCTTGGCTCGTGCCCTTCTGAATGCTCCTAAGATTCTCTTTCTAGATGAGCCAACCAGTGGCTTAGACCCTACAACATCTAAGATGATTCATACCCTACTTCAAGAATTAAAGCAGGCGGGGACAACTATCTTTTTGACCACGCATGATATGCATGAAGCAACTCTGCTTTGTGATCGCTTATCTCTTTTGAATAAGGGGAACTTAATAGAGTATGGAAGTCCGCAAGATATTATCCAGAAGTACCATGTGGATAAGAAAGTACGTGTGGTTTATAACGATGGACGAGAACAGATCGTTCCATTTGAAGAATTGCCACATTTAGACACGACAGATTTGATGTTGGTTCACTCTTGTGAGCCAACACTAGAAGAAATCTTTATCAGATTGACAGGAGAAAAGTTAGATGTTTAGAAAATTAAATGCCCTACTATGGTTAAGAGTGCAAGTTCTTATTAGCAATTCAACTTTGTTGGCGACTCTATTGTTGCCTTTTGGACTGGCTGTTCTATATAATGCATTCATGAATAAGAATGGAGAATTGAGTACGTTTCTCCTTTCTATGAGTTTGACCATGGTCTTGAGCATGGGAAGTGGTTATATGGTATCGATTATGATGGCAGAAGATAAGGAAAAGCGCAATCTTAAATCACTCATCCTAAGTGGTGTGACAGCAACAGAATATACTATTAGTATGCTCGTCCTCCCTTTGTTGATTATGTTGCTTGGAATGATTTTACTACCAGTCTATCTTAAAGTAGATGTATCGGGTTATTTAGTTGCCTATGTTATCTATTTGATTCTAGCAACTATTAGTGTTATTTTTCTCAACCTTCTAATCGGTGCGGTGTCAGATACTCAGTCTAAAGCGCAAGTTTATAGTATCTTTCCTATGTTTATCGTCTCTGTTTTGCCCATGATTGCTCTTCAAAATGATACGATTCAGAAAGTGTTGGATTACTCTTTTGTTGGTCCAATTGTAAATCTTTTAAATAAAAAAGGTGGGGAAATATCTTTTTCTAATATTGGTATGTTACTTGCCTGGATACTTGTGTTAGGAATAGCGAACCTCTTTGTATTGAAAAATAGCTATAAAGCAAGATAGGAGAACTTTATGAAACTACTTAAAAACCTTGGCTGGTTTCTTCTAGCCATTCTATCCTTTTTATTCATCTATGGCTTCATTCAGGTGCTCGCGACTACTTCGCTTGCCTTAGGTGCTTCACCCTATGCTGTTACCCTACTCTATGTGGCCTTGGCTGGAGTTTATGTGTACGGTATTTACAAATGGTACCAGAAAGGTCCTGTTCATATTGAGAAGAGCGGATTTAACCGATTTATTTGGCTCCCTGCCTTGGTTTGGTTTTTATCTCTTGTCGTTCAATTCTTCTTGCCAAACGACCCTTCAGTAAATCAACAAATAGCGATAGACTTGACCTTGTCTCAACCACTTTTCTCATTCTTTGCGGTCGTTATTTTTGCTCCTTTGACGGAAGAACTTATCTTTAGAGGAATGTTGGCACGCTATCTCTTTCCTAAGCAGGACAATAGTAAACAAACTCTGATTTTTCTTCTGGTATCCAGTGTTTTGTTTGCCTTAGGTCATTTCCCAAGTGATGTGCAACAATTTTTTGTCTATTTTAGTCTTGGTTTTAGTTTGGGCTTGGCTTATATTAGCAGAAAAGGTCTGGTCTACAGTATTTCTCTCCACGCTTTGAATAATTTAGTCGGCTTTTTGATGATTCTCATGCTATAATAGAGTCAGGAGGTCACATGAAACGAGTAATTTTATTAGCAGTGATTCAAGCAGTTGTTCTATTTTTCATCATTGGGGCACTATCTTATGCCTTCAAGGGAGATTTCTTCTACAGTCATCTAGCAGTGGTCTTTGCCCCTATTGCCGGTATCTGGCGTTTTGGGACAGCTTACACAACGGAAATTGTCTTGCCTCGAAAGGCAGCTGAAATTGCTGAAAAGCGTAAAGCAGGCAAAAATTCAAAATAAAAGAGTCCGGTGAAGTTCATCGGATTTTTGTATGGGCGTTAATTTTTAAAGACTGGCAAACTTTTCTGCTGATTTTCATGAAGAGCCTGCGCTTTTATGGTAAAATAGTAACAGAATAAAAGAGGAGAGAAAACATGAAACGTAGTATGTATGCTGGTCGTGTTCGTGAGGAACACATCGGACAAGAAATGACCTTGAAAGGATGGGTTGGCCGTCGTCGTGACCTTGGTGGTTTAATCTTTATCGATCTTCGTGACCGTGAAGGAATCATGCAGTTGGTTATCAATCCTGAAAAAGTTTCTGCAGAGGTTATGGCAACAGCTGAAAGCCTTCGTAGCGAATTTGTTATCGAGGTGACTGGTCAGGTCGCTGCGCGTGAGCAAGCCAATGATAAGTTGCCAACTGGTGCAGTTGAGTTAAACGTGACAGCCTTGACAGTGTTGAATACAGCTAAAACAACCCCATTTGAGATTAAGGATGGCATTGAGGCAAATGACGATACGCGTTTGCGTTACCGTTACCTTGACCTTCGTCGTCCAGAAATGTTGGAAAATCTTAAACTTCGTGCTAAGGTGACCCACTCTATTCGCAACTACTTGGATGAGTTGGAGTTTATCGACGTGGAGACACCATTCCTTTCTAAGTCAACTCCTGAAGGGGCGCGTGACTACTTGGTGCCATCTCGTGTTAATAAAGGGCATTTTTACGCGCTTCCTCAAAGTCCACAAATCACGAAACAACTCTTGATGAATGCTGGATTTGATCGTTATTACCAAATCGTCAAATGTTTCCGTGACGAGGACTTGCGTGGTGACCGCCAGCCTGAGTTCACTCAGGTCGACTTGGAAACATCTTTCCTTACTGAGCAAGAAATCCAAGATATCACAGAAGGCTTGATTGCGCGTGTCATGAAGGAAACAAAAGGCATTGAAGTCACTCTGCCTTTCCCACGTATGAAGTATGATGATGCTATGGCTCTTTACGGTTCTGACAAGCCAGATACCCGTTTTGACATGTTGCTTCAGGACTTGACAGAAGTGGTCAAAGGTGTAGACTTTAAAGTCTTTTCAGAAGCACCTGCTGTAAAAGCAATTGTAGTCAAAGGAGCTGCGGACAACTATTCACGTAAAGACATCGACAAGATGACGGAAGTAGCCAAACAATATGGTGCCAAAGGTCTTGCTTGGGTCAAGGTTGTTGATGGAGAATTAAACGGACCAGTTTCCAAGTTCTTGACTAGCATCCAAGCAGAATTGACAACAGCGCTTGCTCTTGAAGATAAGGACCTCGTTCTCTTTGTGGCGGATACGCTTGAAGTGGCCAATGCAACACTCGGTGCCCTTCGTGGACGTATTGCCAAAGAGCTTGGTTTGATTGATGGCGATAAATTCAACTTCCTTTGGGTGGTTGACTGGCCAATGTTTGAATGGTCTGAAGAAGAAGGCCGTTACATGAGTGCCCACCATCCGTTTACTCTTCCACAGGAAGAAACAGCTCACGAATTAGAAGGTGACTTGGCTAAGGTTCGTGCCATTGCTTACGATATCGTCTTGAACGGTTATGAGCTTGGTGGTGGTAGCCTTCGTATCAATCAAAAAGACCTTCAAGAACGCATGTTCAAGGCTCTTGGTTTCTTAGCCGAAGAAGCAAATGACCAGTTTGGTTTCCTTCTTGAAGCCATGGACTATGGTTTCCCACCACACGGTGGCTTGGCTATCGGGCTTGACCGATTTGTCATGCTCTTAGCAGGAGAAGAAAATATCCGTGAAGTCATTGCCTTCCCTAAGAATAACAAGGCAACTGATCCAATGACACAAGCTCCTTCAACAGTAGCTCTAAAACAACTAGAGGAACTCAGCTTACAAGTAGAAGAAGATGAAACAAGCAAAACGAATTAAGCGGTGGCGCTATTATCTGCGTCGCTTTGCTCATCAGATAAAAATTTTACGTGTCTTACAAAGCATCTCTCGAGAAAAGTATGACGAGAAGATCTCGGCTTCTCTGGTCTATGGTTTTTTATCAGCAGTAGCGGTCAATTTCTTTTTCCAACCAGGGCATGTGTATTCGAGTGGTGCGACAGGTCTGGCACAGATTATCTCTGCCTTGAGTAATCACTGGTTTGGTTTTCACATTCCGATTTCACTGACCTTTTACGCCATTAATTTTCCTTTGATGGTCTTGGCTTGGTATCAGATTGGGCATAAGTTCACCATCTTTACCTTTATCACGGTGTCCATGAGTTCCTTCTTTATCCAGTTTGTCCCTGTGGCGACCTTGACGGAGGATCCCATTATCAATGCCCTTTTTGGAGGTGTTGTTATGGGCTTGGGGATTGGTTTTGCTCTTCGCAACAATATCTCCAGTGGTGGAACGGATATCGTCAGCCTGACCATTCGCAAGAAAACAGGTAAGAATGTTGGTAGTATTTCGTTCTTGGTCAATGGGACCATCATGCTGATAGCAGGCTTGACCTTTGGTTGGAAATACGCTCTCTACTCTATGATTACCATCTTTGTCTCTAGCCGTGTGACAGACGCTGTCTTTACCAAGCAAAAACGCATGCAGGCCATGATTGTGACCAATCATCCAGACAAGGTAATTGAAAAAATCCATAAAAAATTGCACCGCGGAGCAACCATGATCCATGATGCAGAAGGAACCTATAATCACGAAAGAAAGGCAGTTTTAATCACTGTCATTACACGTGCAGAGTTTAATGAATTTAAACAGATTATGAAACAGGTGGATCCAGGTGCCTTTGTCTCTGTATCTGAGAATGTTCATATTCTGGGACGATTCGTTGAAACAGAAAATTAGTAACTAAAAAACCAGCGCGAGCTGGTTTTTATTTTTCGATAATTTTATGGGCAATTAACTGACGATAACAAATTTGCTTATTGCTTTTAGCATCGTTGATAATCTGGAGGATAGTTTCAAGAGAAACACGACCAAGTTCTAAGCTATTGATATCGACATAGGCCGCCAAGTTGAGCTTGGGATTGACCGAGTCAAAGCTGAGAACAGGGACATCCAGTTGGTGCTTGGCAATATAGTCACAGACCCCTTCGGCTAGGAGACTATCGGTTGTAATGATAGCATCAATCTGTGGATCATGCTGAAAGAGGAGTTTACTAAATTGATACCCTTTTTCTTCTAAGAACTCCGTTGCAAAATAGGTCAAATTTTCGTCAATAGGCAGTTGGTATTGCTTGAGTGCTGACTCATAGCCTGTTAAACGGTCTTGCGTTACGAAGAGTCGCTTAGTCCCTCCAATGAAGGCAATTCGTTTGCAGCCTTTTTTGATGAAATATTCTGTTGCATCAAAACCAGCTTGGACATTGTCATTATCGACAAGAGGGATAAAGGGTGAAATGGATTTTCCTAGGATGAGGAAGGGGAATTGCTCATCAGCGACCAGTTTGACCAAGGGATCCTCCTCTTCGGCATAAAGGAAAATCAAACCATCCACACGTTTACCGTAAACCATCTGTGAAATAGCTTTAAGGCGCTCTTTTTCATCTTTACCTGTTGCAATCTGAATAGCGTAGTGGTTTTCAGATGCGACTTGGGCGATACCACGGAGGACAGATGGGAAGAAAGGATTTTGATAGAAGGCGTCTGAATCGTCAGGAAGGACCAAGCCGATAACTTGGGTATAACTGCTTACCAAACTACGAGCGTTGAGGTTGGGATGGTAATTGAGCTCCTTCATAGCCTTGCGAACGCGTTTTTTTGTTTCGTCGCTAATGGTTGATTTATTTTGAATAACACGGGTTACGGTTGAAGGCGAAACACCAGCAGCCTTGGCCACGTCTTTAATCGTAACGGGCATAAAAATCTCCTATTTATGGTAATCTGGATCACGGAAATGCGTTTTATAAAAGATAGTGACCAGATACAGAACAAAAAGAATGTTTTGTACAGTAATCAGAGTTGTCATATTTTGGCCGAATAAGCCCAAAATAAGCGTAATCAGAGTTGGTAATCCTAAACAGTTCAAGATAAAATGGTAGCACTCTTTAAAGGTCCTAAATGAAAAGAGGCGTGATTTCTTAGTGATATAAAGGAGAAGACTCGCTCCTAGAGAGACAATGAAGAAATTCAAACCAAAGAGGAAGCTAGCACCGAGAACTAGGAAGAGACTGATATAGACACGATTTTGCTGGTACCAGTCTTTAGAAATGGCTTGGGTCAAGCTGTCTTTGTTTTTGAAACTCTCAGTCTGAATCGCTCGGTAAGAGATACGGGTCAGCTCTTTACTTTCCTTGCTGATGACGAGCTCATTCGTATCGAAATGCAGTTGCAAGTCCTTAGGTAATTCCTTGCTTTGACTTGGACCGATCACAATAGAAGGCGCTTGACTAGCTGTTCCTGTATAAGTTAATTTGCCATCAACAATTGTAGCATGTTCAGAGAGATTCTGGACAACCTCATCTGTCAATGGTTCATAGACATTATCGATAAAGGTTTCTAGCGGATAAGTATCTTGTGAACTGTTTTGGATGGCAATGGGTACCATAGACAAGCTGATAAGGAAGATACTGGTAAAGAGAAGCTGAAACCAGTTGAGTCCGAAACGTTTGGACAGGGGCTTACGAAATCCCCAAATACTTGAAAAATAGGAAAATGGATATGGAAGCATAGGTATCTTTCTAAAAGGTGTTTTCTATATGAGTATTATTATATAGAGAAATGTGCTTTATTTCAAGTCTAGGGGATAAATTGCTTGTTGTTAGTATATATTTTGTAGCAATAAGAAAAGGGTGGCGGGGATATATTATCCCTTGTCGCCACCACTTGTAAGTCCTGAAACAAAGTTCTTTTGTAGGAAGAAGAAGAGAATACAGATTGGAAGGGCGATGAGGATAGCACCTGCTGAGAAGTAGGCAATCTTCAAGTTCTTCGCATTGTTGACGAAGGTTTGGAGACCAACGGCAACAGTAAAGTATTCTTTCTCACGAAGCAAGAAACTAGAGAGGATGTAGTCCCCGAAAGGTCCCATGAAGGCCCAGAGAGCTTGTACGGCAACCATTGGGCGAACAAGTGGAAGAACAATTTGCCAGAAGCGACGGAAGTGTCCTGCACCGTCTAGTTTTGCAGATTCGTCTAGAGACATTGGCACTGTATCGAAGTAGCCTTTCATGAGCCAAGCATTCATCGGGATACCACCACCAACGTATAGGAAGATGAGGAACCAGCTGTGGTTAAGGGCATTCAACATAAGCGCCATAACGAAGAAGGCTGTCAAAGCGGCCATGGTTGGCACCATTTGGATAATCAAGAAGAAGACCAAACTTTGTTTACGAGCCAAGAAGTTGTAACGGCTGTAGGCATAACCAGCAAGTACGATGATACTTGTTTGAACCGCCATGGTAACCAAGGCGATGATCAAGGTATTGAGATACCAAGTACCGTATAGAGTTTCAGTAAAGAGTCCTTTAAAGTTATCAAAATTGAAGTCGATGTTAGTATCAAGTTTAAAGGCTGCGACGTTACCTGCTTTAAAGGCTGACATGATGGTAATCAACAGTGGATAGATAATCACGATTGATAGACCAATCAAGTAGAGGTAAGTAAGGGTTTGAGTCAGTCTACGTTTGAGTTTAATTGAGTTATTCATCTTAGACGTCCTCCATATCAAATGCGTGTAGTTTCTTGAATGCGATCATAGAGATTGAGATGACAATGATAGAGATAATCAAGGTAACAGCTGCCGCCATTGAGTATTGAGGAGATGTACCTGTTGTCAAACGGTAGATCCATGAGATCAAGATATCAGTTGAACCAGCTCCCCCTCCGACACTACCAGGACCTCCACCATTGAAGAGGTACATGATAGAGAAGTTGTTAAAGTTGAAGGTGTATTGGCTAATCAAAGTAGGTGCAGCAACAGCCAAGATCATTGGGAAAGTGATGTTGCGGAATTTTTGCCAAGCATTAGCACCGTCAATATAAGCTGCTTCGTAAAGGTCGTTAGGAATAGATTGCAAGATACCCAAGGTCAAAACGTAGATATATGGGAATCCAAGCCAACCTTGCATCATAATCAAGGCAATCTTAGTCCAAGTTGGGTCTGTTTTCCAAGGAATAAGAGCACCATCAAGGAAAGGAAGGAATTTAGCCAAGATTGGCAATACTTGAGTGTTGATAGCACCAACACTATCGTTAAACATGTTTGAGAATGTCAAGATAGTGATGAAGGCTGGGACAGCCCAAGGAAGAAGGAAAATAACACCGAAGATACGTTTTCCTTTGATAAATGGTTGGTTAGCAATGATAGCTGTGAAGATACCAATGACGATCTGTAAAGTTGAGGCAGATAAAGCCCAGATGATAGTCCAAGAAAGGACGGCACCAAAGGCAGAACGGAAGGTACTCAAGCTCCAAATGTTTGTAAAGTTGGTCAAACCAACCCAGTCCAACAATTTGTTTGGTGGCAAGTGTTGGAAGTCGTAGTTGGTAAAGGCGATCATCAAGGTTACGATAACTGGGAAGATAATCGCAAAAGTCATGGCAATGTAAGATGGAATGATTAAGAGGTAAGGGAAGCCATTTTCATAGATTCCTTTGACCATTTCTTTAAAGGTAAGTGCTACTGGTATGCCATTGTTAATGTGTTTGGCAGTTGTATGTGCGTCTTTGATATTTGCGAAATAAAAGAGTACATAAACAACTACAAAGATTAAATGGAAGGCACCACGAATCAGCATAAAGAGGGAATTATCACGACCTGGTTTGTCACCAAGAGTGATGAGATTGCTCAATTCAGGGGCTGCAAGTGCTAGGAAGTAAAGGACGAATACGATGGTTACACCAAGGAAGATAAAACCTTTGGCTTTTTGTTTATTGTAAATCTGTCCTAACCCAGGAATGATAGACAGCAGAGCTGCTTTACTAGGTTGTTGCTTTTCCATAATAACTCCTTTCATAGGATACTGGTTTCTAATTAAAACCTAAACTATATATGTTTTTGATTGATAAATTCAAAGGGGGATTTGATTTCCACCCCCCTTGAACAAATTTTTTATTCACCAAATTTTTGTTTGATTGTTTCTTTGATCAATGTTACAGCGTCGTTAGCAGCTGTTTTCGCATCTTTCTTACCACTTACAGCATCAAAGAGCATAGTTTTCGCTGGATCCCAAACTGCAGACATTTGAGAAATGTTTGGCATTGGTTGAGCGTTCTTGAACTGTTTGATAACAGCTGTTGTCAACTCATCATTTTTACCTTCAGCATATGTACGAGCTTCAGTGTTAGCTGGGATTTCGTTAGTTGTATCGTAGAAGGCTTTTTGTTCTTCAGTTGAAACAAGGAAGTCTACAAATTTTTGAGCGCCTTCAAGGTTCTTAGTGCTTGATGGGATGATCCAAGCTTTACCACCACCGAATGCAGCATATTCTTTTCCATTTGGAAGAGTTGGGATAGTTGCAACACCGTAGTTTACTTTAGCATCTTTAAAGGCTTGAGCTTTCCAAGGTCCGTCGATGATAGCAGCTGTTTTACCTTCTTGGAATTGAGTTTGGATTAAGTTGCCAGCACCTTCAGTATCTTGCATACCTTTAGGCCATTTTTCATACCAAGATTTAGCGTAGTTGATACCTGCGATAGAACCGTCGTTTGCAAGACCGATATCTTTAGCGTCTTTACCGTTTTGTCCGAATACGTAAGCACCGTTACCAGCAAGAAGTCCATATGCATAGTAGAAGTTTGTCCAGTCAGCTAGGAAAGCAGAAGTTTTTCCATCTTCTCCAGCGAAGGCATATTTGCTATCTTTAGCAAGGTTTTCTAAGTCAGCAAAAGTTTTTGGAGCTTCTTTTACCAAGTCTTTGTTGTAGTACATAACAAGTGACTCGATAACAGCAGGAGCACCGTAAACTTTACCATCAGCAGCTGTTACAAGAGATTTAGTTTTATCATCTGTTTTAGCGCCGTCGCTCAATTTAACTTCTGAAAGTTGTCCGTCAGTACCAAGGCTACCTACACGGTCGTATGGAGCCATCATAACGTCAGCAGCTTGACCTGATTGGTTGTCAAGAGAAAGTTTGTCAAGCCCACCCATTTGGTCTCCTGTTTTGATGGTAACTTTTACGCCAGCTTCTTTTTCGTAAGCTTTTGCAGCTGATTCAGCAAAGGCTTTATATTGGTCTTCAACGTAGAAAGTGAGTTCTTTCGCTTCAGATGAACCAGAATCAGCAGGCTTATCAGCAGTTTTGCTTCCGCAAGCTACCAAAAGCAAGCTAGCAAGTGTAGCAGTTCCAAGCACAGCAGCGCTCTTCATGAATTTAGATGACATAGTGTATTCCTCCTAAAGAATAACAAATTTTATAATGAGGAAACGCAAACGTTTTCCTTTATGTGACTAGTATAGCACAATCAGAAAGCGGTTGCAAGTGTTTTTTGTAAAAATTTTTAAAAAAATTGTAAAAAAAGTAACCGCTTCATCGTTATATAATAGTAGAAAATCTCAAAAATCGGTTTTGTTTTAAATTTAAAAAAGTTGAGAAAACGATTGCCTAATTTACAAATGGAAAGCAGAGAGGACTCTCACTTTATTTTTGCTTAATAAGATAAGTGAAACCCTTATTCCTATTTTGTTTGTTTCCTGAAAGGATATATATACAAGTAAGAAGAAAAAATTTAAAAAAATAATCAAAAAAGTTATTTAAAACCGCTTGCATTTATCAAGGAAATGAGTTATACTAGTAATAGCGCAAACGTTTGCGTTCATAAAAATGTAATATCTAACTATAAACACATGAGGTGCTTATTATGAAAAAACGTCAAAGTGGTGTGTTGATGCACATTTCTTCTCTTCCAGGGGCATACGGAATCGGATCATTTGGTAAAAGTGCTTACGACTTCGTTGATTTCTTGGTTCGCACAAAACAACGTTACTGGCAAATCCTTCCACTAGGAACAACTAGTTACGGAGACTCTCCTTACCAATCTTTCTCAGCCTTCGCAGGGAACACTCATTTTATCGATTTAGATATCTTGGTGAAACAAGGCTTGTTGCAAGCAAGTGACCTTGAAGGAGTTGACTTTGGTAGTGATGCGTCTGAAGTTGATTATGCGAAAATCTACTATGCACGTCGTCCTCTTTTAGAAAAAGCGGTAAAACGTTTCTTGGAAGTAGGAGATGTTAAGGATTTTGAGAAATTCGCTCAAGACAACCAATCATGGCTTGAACTCTTTGCAGAGTATATGGCTATTAAAGAGCATTTTGACAATCTTGCTTGGACTGAATGGCCAGATGCAGATGCTCGTGCTCGTAAAGCTTCAGCACTTGAAAGCTACCGTGAGCAATTGGCAGACAAGTTGGTTTACCACCGTGTGACTCAATACTTCTTCTTCCAACAATGGTTGAAATTGAAAGCTTACGCTAACGACAACCACATCGAAATCGTTGGGGACATGCCAATCTATGTAGCGGAAGATTCAAGCGATATGTGGGCAAATCCACATCTCTTCAAGACAGATGTCAACGGTAAGGCAACTTGCATCGCAGGATGCCCACCAGATGAGTTTTCTGCAACTGGTCAGCTTTGGGGTAACCCAATCTATGACTGGGAAGCAATGGACAAAGACGGCTACAAATGGTGGATTGAACGCTTGCGTGAAAGCTTCAAAATCTACGACATCGTTCGTATCGACCACTTCCGTGGTTTCGAATCTTACTGGGAAATCCCTGCTGGTTCTGATACAGCAGCACCTGGTGAGTGGGTGAAAGGTCCTGGCTACAAGCTTTTTGCAGCCGTTAAGGAAGAGCTTGGTGAGCTAAACATCATCGCAGAAGACCTTGGTTTCATGACAGACGAAGTTATCGAATTGCGTGAACGTACTGGCTTCCCAGGAATGAAGATTCTTCAATTTGCTTTCAACCCAGAAGATGAAAGTATCGATAGCCCACACTTGGCACCTGCTAACTCAGTTATGTACACAGGAACACACGATAACAATACGGTCCTTGGTTGGTACCGTAACGAGATCGATGATGCGACTCGTGAGTACATGGCTCGCTACACTAACCGTAAAGAATACGAAACAGTGCCACACGCTATGCTTCGTACAGTCTTTTCATCAGTTAGCTTCATGGCAATTGCAACTATGCAAGATTTGCTAGAATTGGATGAGGCGGCTCGTATGAACTTCCCATCTACCCTTGGTGGAAACTGGTCTTGGCGTATGACTGAAGATCAATTGACACCAGCTGTCGAGGAAGGCTTGCTTGACTTGACAACAATCTATCGCCGAATCAATGAAAATTTGGTAGATTTAAAGAAATAATACAATATCAGGAGACACCTTAAACATGTTATCACTACAAGAATTTGTACAAAATCGTTACAATAAAACCATTGCAGAATGTAGCAATGAAGAGCTTTACCTGGCTCTTCTTAACTACAGCAAGCTTGCAAGCAGCCAAAAACCAGTTAACACTGGTAAGAAAAAAGTTTACTACATCTCAGCTGAGTTCTTGATTGGTAAACTCTTGTCAAACAACTTGATCAACCTTGGTCTTTACGACGATGTTAAAAAAGAACTTGCTGCTGCAGGTAAAGACTTAATCGAAGTTGAAGAAGTTGAATTAGAACCCTCTCTTGGTAATGGTGGTTTGGGACGTTTGGCTGCCTGCTTTATCGACTCAATTGCTACTCTTGGTTTGAACGGTGACGGTGTTGGTCTTAACTACCACTACGGTCTTTTCCAACAAGTTCTTAAAAACAACCAACAAGAAACAATTCCAAATGCATGGTTGACAGAGCAAAACTGGTTGGTTCGCTCAAGCCGTAGCTACCAAGTGCCATTCGCTCACTTCACATTGACATCAACTCTTTACGATATCGATGTACCTGGTTACAAGACAGAAACTAAGAACCGCTTGCGTTTGTTTGACTTGGATTCAGTTGATTCTTCTATCATCGAAGATGGTATCAACTTTGATAAGACGGACATCGCTCGCAACTTGACTCTTTTCCTTTACCCAGATGATAGTGACCGTCAAGGTGAATTGCTCCGTATCTTCCAACAATACTTCATGGTTTCAAACGGTGCGCAATTGATCATCGACGAAGCAATCGAAAAAGGAAGCAACTTGCATGACCTTGCTGACTACGCAGTTGTACAAATCAACGATACTCACCCATCAATGGTTATCCCTGAATTGATCCGCCTTTTGACTGCACGTGGTATCGAGCTTGACGAAGCAATCTCAATTGTTCGTAGCATGACTGCCTACACTAACCACACAATCCTTGCTGAAGCCCTTGAAAAATGGCCTCTTGAATTCTTGCAAGAAGTGGTTCCTCACTTGGTACCAATCATTGAAGAATTGGACCGTCGCGTGAAAGCAGAAGTGAAAGATCCAGCTGTTCAAATTATCGATGAGAGCGGACGTGTTCACATGGCTCACATGGATATCCACTACGGATACAGTGTTAACGGGGTAGCAGCACTTCACACTGAAATCTTGAAAAATTCTGAGTTGAAAGCTTTCTACGATCTTTACCCAGAAAAATTCAACAACAAAACAAACGGTATCACTTTCCGTCGTTGGCTCATGCATGCTAACCCAAGCTTGTCTCACTACTTGGATGAGATTCTTGGAGAAGGTTGGCACCATGAAGCAGATGAGCTTGAGAAACTCTTGTCATACGAAGACAAAGCAGCTGTCAAAGAAAAATTGGAAAGCATCAAGGCTCACAACAAACGTAAATTGGCTCGTCACTTGAAAGAACACCAAGGTGTGGAAATCAATCCAAACTCTATCTTTGACATCCAAATCAAACGTCTTCACGAGTACAAACGCCAACAAATGAACGCTTTGTACGTGATCCACAAATACCTTGACATCAAAGCTGGTAACATTCCTGCTCGTCCAATCACAATCTTCTTTGGTGGTAAAGCAGCTCCAGCCTACACAATCGCTCAAGACATCATCCACTTGATACTTTGCATGTCAGAAGTTATTGCTAACGATCCAGCAGTAGCTCCACACTTGCAAGTCGTTATGGTTGAAAACTACAACGTTACTGCAGCAAGCTTCCTTATCCCAGCATGTGATATCTCAGAACAAATCTCACTTGCTTCTAAAGAAGCTTCAGGTACTGGTAACATGAAATTCATGTTGAACGGAGCTTTGACTCTTGGTACTATGGACGGTGCTAACGTGGAAATCGCTGAGTTGGTTGGCGATGAAAACATCTACATCTTCGGTGAAGATTCAGAAACTGTTATCGACCTTTACGCAAAAGCAGCTTACAAATCAAGCGAATTCTACGCTCGTAAAGCTATCAAACCATTGGTTGACTTCATCGTTAGCGATGCAGTTCTTGCAGCTGGAAACAAAGAGCGCTTGGAACGTCTTTACAATGAATTGATCAACAAAGACTGGTTCATGACTCTTCTTGACTTGGAAGACTACATCAAAGTGAAAGAGCAAATGCTTGCTGACTACGAAGACCGTGACGCATGGTTGGATAAAGTCATCGTTAACATTTCTAAAGCAGGATTCTTCTCATCTGACCGTACAATCGCTCAGTACAACGAAGATATCTGGCACTTGAATTAAGATACAAGTTTATACGAATAAGATTTGTAAAAAGCGAATTTCGATTGAAATTCGCTTTTTTTTTGAATACTGTGGATTTGGCTCAATCATGTCTTAAAAGAAGAGAAATCATAGATACAGTTAAGGCTTAGAAATACTGCTTTTTACTCTCTTTCAACCTCATGTTTCTTTGTAGTTGATTACCTCACATTCCTTGTATTCGCTTACATAAAGTATTATAATATGATTGTAGGAAAGAAGGTGTTTTTATGTGGAAAAAATATTTTTCAAAATATAGATGGACAGATTTATTTTGGATTTTATTTGTCATTTTGACCTGCCTCTATATAGGTAACCATGATTTGTTTCCTCTCAATCATCAAGAAATCTCTCTTCGTGGTAGTTTCTGGGGATTTGTACTTGCCTTATATCAATTGCTATTTATTGATAAGTTTGTTATCTCGAATCGAAAATAAATATGAGGTATATGCCTGACTGCCCACTGTTAGGATTGATTTTGGAGGAAAGATTTTGTCTCTATTATTTATTGCTTTAAATTTATTTATTTTGTACAAGATTTATTCTTTGAGGCGGGAGAAATCGAAATACTTGATTTATACGGCCTATATCATATTTGGAGTAAATGTAACATATGGTATTCAATGGTTATTAAGAGAACTGATTTCAAATATTTCCTCTTAATATGTATGGGAACTATAACAAAACGCATAAGATTAAGGTTTTTGTGAGCACCTGTTCTTATGCGTTTTTGTAATATTGAGGATTTTCAGTAAGTTTTCTACCTTTGCGAAGTCTAGTTTAGAATGCTTTCCCAACCAGAATCTCTGCTTCAATTGTAATCTCTGTCAGTTGGCTCCAGTCAATCTTGCTCTGGTCGATGTGAAAGAGAAGAGGGGTCATGCTGAGTAGGGCTTGGAGTTGTTCTGCTGTGATAGTCTTAGTTAGAGAGGCTGTTTGGTTAGATAGGATGGTAAAGTGTTCTTGGAAATGATTTTTGATATTTTGGTTAGAATAATCCTTGTTTGTTAGCTGGTCTTGTACCTTCTGACGGATTTCCTTGAGGTGATTTTCAGTTGGAATAACCTTTATCAAGATGCCGTCCTTGGATAAAACGCGACGGAATTCTCCATAGTTGGCAGGTGAAAAGATATCCAGTAGGATATCCATACTGGCGTCTTTTATAGGAAGACGAGCCAGGTCGCCAACGAACCAATTGACTGCCCAGTTTGGTTCACTCTTGGCAGCGATTTGGACTGAATCTTTTGAAATATCAAAGGCATAGAAAGTTTTGTCAGGATGATTTTCTTGGAGTTTACGAGAATAAAAACCTTCGCCACAACCAATATCTAATATTGTTGTGGGAGTTTTTGAGCTTGCAAGTAAATCAGAGATAGCCTCTAAAATAGATTGATAAAAACCGGCTTCTAGGATTTGTTGGCGGTTTTGAAAGTTTTCCTTGTCGTAGTTGGCAGATTGCTTGATTTGAAGTGCCAGATTGACATAGCCAAATTTAGCCAAGTCGAAAGAATGGCGATTGTTACATTTGAGACTGCTCTCTACCAGAGTCAGATCTTCTTGGCAGATAGGACAGGCAAAGGCAGTCGCAGAAGCGAAGCGCTGAAGTTTGGGTTTGAGATTTGTATTCATAGTTTAAGTGTATCAAAAGAGGCAAGTGAAAGCAACTTTAGGAGTAAGTAGATGGGAGATTCAGTAGAAATAAAACTAATACTCTTCGAAAATCAAATTCAAACCACGTCAACGTCGCCTTGCCGTACTCAAGTACAGCCTGCGGCTAGTTTCCTAGTTTGCTCTTTGATTTTCATTGAGTATAATTCTCCAATTTATAAAATGGAATTGCTTTTATATCTAAATTGCTATATAATAATGATAAGGAGGAAATAAGTATGTTAAAAGAAGTATTAAGCGTCGCAAAAGTTGCGAAAAAATCTTCATTATTTTTGGGTGGTGTCGCATTTGGTACCCTTGGTTTGAAAATCTTAGCAAGTAAGGAAGCTAAAAAAGGTTATTCTAAAGCTTTGGCTAAGGCTTACAAGTTAAAAGACGAGCTAGATGCATCTGTTTCTGTTGTGAAGCAACATGGAGATGATGTCTTGCAAGATGCCAAATATTTGTACGAGCAAGAGAAAAAAGAAGAGCAATTAGATAGCCTTATAGGAGAATAATATGTCTTTTAAAGTGCTACATAGAGGATACCAACATATCCGCCTATCATCTTCTTTTTCACTCACCTTGGATATCCAAGACTATCTTCGTTCCTTGGCGAGAGATGAAAAGGGGATTGAGTCTATCCAGTTTTACATGGATCAACAGCACTTTACTCTACGTATAAAAGAAGGCTTCTCTGTATTAGACAATGCAGAAGCCTTTTTAAAAAGAATTGATAAAGGGAAAGTTTCTGAGTTGATGACTCTTCCTGTTCGTAGAGAAGAGAGTGCCTATTCTATCGTTTCAGGTGCAGCGATTAAGCGTGTGCTTTTTCGTAGCCTTGTGCCGTCACCTATTCGCTATATATGGACTTGTTATCAGGCTTTTGGATATGTTAAAGAAGCCTATCAAACACTAGCGCGTAAGGAACTAACGATGGAGGTCTTGGACTGTTCGGCTATTTTATTGTCTTTGTTTATGAACCAATCCAAGACTGCCAGCAACATCATGTTTATGCTTGATTTGGGGAATCATTTAGATCAGTGGTCTTTGAAAAAAACTGCAACAGATTTAGAACAAAGCCTTCTTGCAAAAGAGAGCGACGTATTCTTAGTACAGGGCGATACGGTTGTTAGTATCAAGAGTTCCGATGTTCAAATAGGAGATGTCTTGGTCCTATCTCAAGGAAATGAAATTCTGTTTGATGGACAAGTAGTTTCAGGTTTAGGTATGGTCAACGAAAGTTCCTTGACGGGAGAGAGTTTTCCAGTTGAAAAAAGAGAGTCTGATTTGGTTTGTGCAAATACAGTATTAGAAACTGGAGAGTTACGCATTCGTGTAACCGATAATCAGATGAACAGCCGGATTTTACAACTGATTGAGTTAATGAAGAAATCTGAAGAAAACAAGAAAACGAAACAACGCTATTTCATCAAGATGGCGGATAAGGTCGTCAAATATAATTTCTTGGGGGCTGGGCTGACTTACCTATTGACAGGTTCTTTTTCTAAGTCTATCTCTTTCCTATTGGTCGATTTCTCCTGCGCTTTGAAAATCTCTACTCCTGTAGCTTATTTGACAGCTATCAAGGAGGGGTTGAATCGTGAAATGGTGATTAAGGATGGGGATGTTCTGGAGAAATATCTGGAAGTTGATACTTTCTTGTTTGATAAGACGGGAACAATCACAACTAGTTATCCTATAGTTGAAAAGGTGTTACCTTTTGGGGACTATAGTGAGGAAGATATTCTCAGAATCAGTGCCTGTCTTGAGGAACACATTTATCATCCTATTGCTAATGCCATCGTCAAGCAAGCTGAGATAGAGGGGATTGAACATGAGGAAATGCATGGGAAACTCCAATATATCGCAAGCAAGGGGATCAAATCTCATATAGATGGGCAACCAGTTCTTATTGGGAATTATGTTTTGATGCAGGATGAGCAAATTCATATCAGTTCAGAACAAAATGCTTTAATTGAAGAGTACAAGAGTCACTACAATCTCTTATTCTTGGCTTATCAGAATGAATTGATTGGAATGTTCTGCATCCATACTCCTTTGAGAAAAGAAGCTAAGGCAGCCTTGGAGAAACTTAAGGCACAAGGGAAAAAATTGATTCTGGCAACAGGGGACACCCTGGTTAGGACAGAGCAATTAGTCAAAGATTTGCCCTTTGATCAGGTCTATACCGACTTGAAACCTGATGGGAAATTTGATTTAGTAGAGGAACTGCAGAAAGCAGGTCACACTATTTTGATGGTTGGAGATGGATTGAATGACTCAGCGGCTCTAACCCTATCAGATATCGGTGTGGTGATGAATGAGAGTGCAGATATTTCTAAGCAGATGAGCGATATCTTATTGTTAGATAATCGCTTGGATTTCTTCCAAGAGTTGGATTGGCTATCATCATCTTTGCAAACACTCATCAAGAAGAATATTCAAGATACTGTTGTCGTAAATAGTAGTTTGATTGGCTTTGGCTTGTTTAATTGGCTCAGTCCTTCAAATCTCTCTATCTTACATAATCTAACAACCTTACGCATAGTCCTGCGTAGCCTGTCTATTAAGGCTAGATAGATATGGTTATCAATAACAAAAAGGAGTTACCTTTCTCGAGGTTAACTCCTTTTTTATAGGTAAATGTTGAACAGTTTAGTAAGTCAATACAAAATATTTTTTCTTACCGCGACGGATAACAGTCAGTTCGTTCTCTAACTTATCTGCGTCACTCAAGACATAGTCAAGGTCTTGGATGCGGTCACCGTTGACGTAGATAGCTCCGTTTTGAACATCTTCACGGGCTTGGCGTTTTGAGTTAACTACACCAGATGAGACGAGCAGTTCCACAATATTGTGGTTTTCGTCTACTTGTACTTGGTAGTTTGGCACACCACGAAGTCCTTGTTTGAGTTCTTTAACAGAAAGATTTTTGATGTTTCCTGCAAAGAGTTGCTCAGTGATGTTGAGGGCTTCTTTGTAAGCTTCTTCGCCGTGAACCAGAGTTACGACTTCACGAGCCAAGACTTTTTGAGCCAAGCGTTCGTGTGGAGCTGCTTCAAATTGTTTGCGGATGTCTTCAATCTCCTCAAGTGACAAGAAAGTAAAGATTTTCAAGAAGCGAACAGCGTCAGCGTCCATAACGTTCATCCAGAATTGGTACATTTCGTATGGAGAAGTCTTTTCAGGATTGAGCCAGACTGCGTTTCCTTCAGATTTACCAAACTTCTTACCAGTTGCATCTGTAATCAATGGAACAGTGATAACGTGGCCAGTCTTGTCAGCCTTACGGCGAAGCAATTCAGTACCAGCTGTCATATTTCCCCACTGGTCAGAACCACCGATTTGAAGCGTTACATTGTGATCTTGGTTAAGGACGAAGAAGTCGTAACCTTGCATGATTTGGTAGGCAAACTCAGTGTAAGAAATTCCTGTTTCAATCCGTTTTTTCACAGACTCCTTACTCATCATGTAGTTGACAGTGAAGTATTTTCCGATATCACGGAGGAAGTCAATGAAGCTGATGCTGCCAAACCAGTCGTAGTTGTTGACCATGACAGCCTTGTTTTCACCATTTTCAAAGTCAAGAAAACGAGAAAGTTGTCCTTGGATAGACTTGACCCAGCCATCTACTGTGTCTTTTGTTTGGAGACTACGTTCAGCATCTTTGAAGGACGGATCTCCAATGAGACCTGTAGCACCGCCAACGAGCGCATAAGGTTTATGACCTGCTAGCTGCAAGCGACGACTTGTCAAGATTGCGACAAGGTGGCCTAGGTGAAGGCTGTCAGCAGTTGGATCGTAGCCAGTATAATAAGAAACTTGACCTTCTTCTAGGGCTTTACGCAAAGCTTCTTCATCAGTCGTTTGAAAAATCAAACCACGCTCTTTTAGCTCATCAAAAATGTGCATGTGTCTTTTCTCCTTTTTAAAAATATTGTTTCTACCTATTGTATCACAAACTTGGACAATAGCCTAGTAGAATAGGGAAGAAAGTGGCTATTTTATTGAAAGTTTACCTTTTATGGTATAATAGATAGAGTGAGGAAATCCATGCAAAATCAATTAAATGAATTAAAACAAAAAATGCTGGAATTTTTCCAGCGAGTAAAATCAAAAATAAATCATAAAAAATCAGAGAAAGTCTCAGAAGAGAAGAAGTCGGATGGGACAGGTGGGAAAGTTCTGGCTATCCTAGGTAGCATTTTAGTTGCTATCAAGGGAATTTTGAATACTCTCTTTATTCTAGGCTTTATCGGTGGGCTTTTTGGTGCTGGTGTAGCTCTTGGTTATGGAGTTGCTTTGTTTGACAAGGCTAAGGTTCCCCAATCGGAGGATTTGGTCAAGCAGGTTAAAAATATTTCTTCCATCTCAGAAATTGTTTATGCAGATGGTAGTGTCATTGCTTCTATCGAGAGCGACCTACTGCGAACTTCTGTTTCATCTGAGGAAATATCAGACAATCTCAAAAAGGCTATCGTTGCAACTGAGGACGAACATTTTCTTGAACATAACGGGGTTGTGCCAAAAGCTGTGATTCGGGCGACTTTGGGAACCTTTGCAGGTTTGGGTTCATCTAGCGGGGGCTCGACCTTGACCCAACAGTTAATCAAGCAACAAGTGGTCGGAGATGCTCCGACTTTGGCTCGTAAGGCTACAGAAATTGTCGATGCCCTTGCCTTGGAACGCAGTATGAGCAAGGATGAAATCTTGACTACTTATCTCAATGTCGCTCCCTTTGGTCGAAATCATAAAGGACAGAATATTGCAGGTGCTCAGCAAGCCGCTGAAGGGATTTTCGGTATCGATGCCAACAAGTTGAGTATTCCTCAAGCCGCTTTCTTAGCAGGTTTGCCACAGAGTCCGATTACTTATTCCCCTTATGAAAATACTGGAGAGTTAAAGAGTGATGAAGACTTAGAACTTGGTTTGAAGCGGGGCAAGGATGTTCTCTACAACATGTACCGTACGGGTGCTCTGACTCAGGAAGAATACGACCAGTACAAGGATTATAATCTCAAACAAGATTTCTTGCCATCAGGATCTATTAATGCTGTTTCGAGGGATTACCTTTACTTTACGGCTATGGCTGAAGCGACAGACCGTATGTATGATTATTTAGTTCAACAGGACAATGTCTCTAGTCAGGAGTTGAAAAAGGAAGCGGTTCAAAAGGCCTATCATGAGCGAGCTGAGCAGGAACTAAGTAACGGTGGCTATAAAATCACTACAACGATCAATAAAAAAATCCATAACGCCATGCAAAATGCAGTTGCTAACTATGGTCGTTTGGTAGATGATTCAACTGGGCAACCTGAAGTAGGGAATGTTTTGATGGACAATAAAACGGGGGCTGTTCTAGGCTTTGTTGGTGGTCGTAATTACCAGACTAACCAAAACAATCACGCCTTTGACACTAAGCGCTCGCCAGCCTCTACAACCAAGCCTTTGTTGGCCTACGGTATTGCCATTGACCAAGGTTTGATGGGAAGCGCTAGTATCTTGTCCAATTATCCGACAAAATTCTCTAATGGCAATCCTATCATGTATGTAAATAGTCCAGGTACAGGCATGATGACCCTGGGTGAAGCCTTGAACTATTCGTGGAATATCCCAGCCTATTGGACCTATCGCATGCTTCGTGAGAAGGGCGTGGATGTCAAGGGGTACATGGAGAAAATGGGTTACGAGATTCCAGAGTACGGTATCGAAAGTTTGCCTATGGGTGGTGGGATTGAAGTCACAGTTGCCCAGCATACCAATGGTTATCAAACAATTGCTAATAACGGTGTCTACCATCAGAAACATGTGATTTCTAAGATTGAGTCACCTGACGGTAGAGTAATCTATGAATTCCAAGACAAACCAGTTCAAGTGTATTCGAAGGCAACAGCAACGATTATGCAGAGTTTGCTTCGTGAGGTGATTTCATCTCGGATCACTTCAAGTTTCCAAACGGATTTGGCTTCTATCAATTCAAACTTAGCTCGTGCAGACTGGATTGGTAAGACTGGGACAACCAATGAAGATGAAAATATGTGGCTCATGCTTTCGACACCAAGATTGACTCTAGGTGGTTGGCTAGGGCATGATGACAACCGCCCAATGGCTAAGGGGGCTGGGCATTATCGAAACGCCAAATATATGGCTTACTTAGTCAATGCTATCCAACAGGCTGAGCCTGGTGTTTGGGGCAATGAACACTTTAATCTTGATTCTAGTGTGACCCAATCTCAGGTCCTCAGATCTACAGGGCAGAAGCCGGGCAAAGTATCCGTTAATGGAAAAACAGTTGATCTTTCAGGTTCTACTGTAACGAGCTATTGGGCTAATAAGGCGGGAGCTCCTACAACAAGCTATCACTTTGCTATTGGAGGAAGTGAAGCAGATTACCAAAATGCTTGGTCAAGTATCGTTAGCACATTGCCAACACCTTCTAGCTCAAGTACTAGTTCGAATAACAGTTCAAGTAGTAGCTCTAGCGATAGCAGTAACTCAAATGCTACACGACCTTCTTCTTCAAGGACGAGACGATAAGTTTTATAAACTGTGCTAAATGAAGTGGCTAATCAATGGATTGCCACTTTTTTCTTTTTTCCTTTCGTGTTACAATAAAGATATGAATCAGTATCAGAAAAAGATTGTTAAAGGAACCATTTATTCTCTTCTATCCGGCTTAATCTGGGGAATCTGTGGAATTTTAGGAGAATATTTCTTTACTCATTATCAAGTGTCCTCTGGCTGGATTACCTCTATGCGTTTGACACTGGCAGGGAGTCTTGTGCTCATTTGGTCTGCAGTGCAATTAAAATCGCAAGTGCTAGATATTTGGCGAGATAAGAAAAATTACCTACCCTTTTTGGCCTATGCTATTTTGGGGATTTTTTCAGTTCAATATTTTTTCTATCTCTGTGTAGAATACTCAAATGCAGCGACAGCAACTATTTTACAGTTTATTAGCCCTGTCTTTATCCTCTTTTACAATCGCTTGGTTTATCAAAAACGAGCGTCAAAAAGCGCTATTTTCTATGTTTTGGTTGCTATGCTGGGTGTTTGCTTGATGGCGACAAAGGGAGATCTCTCTCAGTTATCCATGACACCACTAGCACTTGTGACGGGTTTGCTGAGTGCCATGGGGGTCATGTTTAATGTTATCTTACCTCAACCTTTTGCTAAGCGTTATGGTTTTGTTCCTACCGTTGGGTGGGGGATGATTTTGGCAGGTTTATTTAGCAATGTCTTCTCGCCGGTTTATCAGCTTTCCTTTACTCTTGATATTTGGAGTATCTTGATTTGTCTCATTATCGCTTTCTTTGGAACGGCCTTTGCCTTTTTTATTTCCATGAAGGCTGTTTCCTTGGTTTCTCCTTTGGTGGTTTCCGTTATCAGTGCCAGTGAACCTCTCTCTTCTGCCCTTTTGAGTGTTTTATTTTTAGGATTGGTAGTGGATTGGTCCCTTCTTCTAGCTATGACTTTGATTATTTTGCCTATGATTTTCTTATCGATAGAAGAAGCGAAAGAAAGTAAATAAAAAGTCTTTTCTTAATTCTAAAAGTGTGCTATACTAGAATAGTCAATAAAACACGGGGAGATAGTTGTGAAGAGTGTTTTTAGGTTGTATCGGTAGGGGCTTGCTTTTACCGACAGCACGTTTTATCTCACATCCCTAAAAATCATACCTAAAAACAAACAAAAAGGCTTCAAATTTGAGGCCTTTTTTGGTAGAATAGGTATCATTAAAATGAACTAGGAGGCGCTTATGACTGCTACAAAAATGAACGCTCAAGAAATTATCCAATTTATCGCCAATGCTGAAAAGAAAACCAGTGTGAAAGTAACCTTTGAGGGACAACTCGCAACTGCTGTACCAAGCTCTGTTGTCAAACTAGGGAATGTCCTATTTGGAGACTGGAAGGATGTAGCTCCGCTTCTTGATGGTTTGGTAGAAAATCAAGACTATGTTGTTGAGCAAGATGCTCGTAATTCTGCCGTTCCTTTGCTAGATAAACGTGCTATCAACGCTCGTATCGAGCCAGGTGCTATTATCCGTGATCAGGTTGAAATTGGTGACAATGCTGTCATCATGATGGGAGCGGTTATCAATATCGGTGCTGAAATTGGTGCAGGAACTATGATTGACATGGGGGCTATCCTTGGTGGCCGTGCCATCGTTGGGAAAAACAGCCACGTTGGTGCAGGTGCAGTTTTGGCAGGTGTGATTGAGCCAGCTAGCGCAGAACCAGTCCGTGTTGGAGACAATGTTCTTATCGGTGCCAACGCAGTGGTTATCGAAGGGGTCCAAATCGGTAGTGGTTCAGTTGTCGCAGCAGGAGCTATTGTTACCCAAGATGTCCCAGAAAACGTGGTGGTAGCAGGTGTTCCAGCTCGTATTATCAAAGAGATTGATGCCCAAACCCAACAAAAAACAGCGCTAGAGGATGCGCTTCGTACCTTATAATTGTAAAAGTAATAAAGAGGCGGAACCCTTCTTCCAGCCTCTTTCTGCTATATAGGAGGACAGATAGATGTTAGATTTGATTCAGACTAGACGAGATTTGCACCAGATTCCAGAGATTGGCTTGGAGGAGTTCAAGACTCAGGCTTATCTGATGGATGTTATTGAGAAATTGACTGCGGGCAAGAATTTTGTTCAAGTTCGTACTTGGCGGACAGGGATTTTGGTCTATTTGCAGGGAAGTCAGCCAGAGCGGACCATTGGTTGGCGAACAGACATTGATGGTCTTCCTATCGTCGAACAAACAGGCCTTTCTTTCGCTTCTCAGCACCAAGGTCGTATGCACGCTTGTGGCCATGATTTCCACATGACTATTGCCTTGGGCTGTCTAGAGCGCGCCCTTGAAGAGCAACCAAAGAACAATCTGCTCTTTCTGTTTCAACCTGCTGAAGAAAATGAAGCTGGTGGCATGCTCATGTATGAGTATGGCGCTTTTGGAGATTGGTTGCCAGACCAATTTTATGGTCTCCATGTTCGACCAGATTTGAAGGTTGGACAGATTGCGACCAATACTCATACACTCTTTGCAGGGACTTGCGAGGTGAAGATTCGTTTCAAAGGCAAAGGGGGACACGCAGCCTTTCCTCATGAAGCCAATGACGCCTTGGTGGCCGCTAGTTACTTTGTGACTCAAGTGCAGTCAGTTGTCAGCCGCAATGTTAACCCAATCGAGGGAGCGGTGGTGACCTTTGGCGTTTTTCAGGCTGGAACAACTAACAATGTCATCACAGACACAGCCCTTTTGCATGGGACTATTCGGGCCTTAACTCAGGACATGAGTCTCTTGGTGCAAAAGAGGGTTAAAACAGTTGCAGAAGGCGTTGCAGCAGCCTTTGATATGGAAGTTGAAGTGGAACTCAAACAAGGTGGTTACCTGCCTGTTGAGAACAATCCAGCCTTGGCGCGTGAATTGATGGACTTCTTTGAAGAAAAAGAGGGAATCGAGTTGATTGATATCGAGCCTGCAATGACAGGTGAGGACTTTGGTTATCTCCTTTCAAAGGTTGATGGGGTTATGTTTTGGCTTGGGATTGATAGTTCCTATGCCCTTCATCACCCTCAGATGAGTCCTAAGGAAGATGCTTTAGCTATTGGTGTAGATGCGGTCTCTAGTTTCCTGAAAAAGAAGGCAGCAGAGTAGAGGGGGTATCTATGAAATCGGAATTACGTAAGCAAGTCTTGCAAGAAATGAAGGCATTACCTCGTGAACAAAAACAGGCTATAGACCAAGCTTTAACAGAACGACTTTTACAACACCCTTTTTACCAAGATGCCAAGGTCATCGCAACCTATCTCTCTTTTCCTCATGAGTTTCAAACTCAGAGATTGATTGAGCAGGCGCTGAAGGACGGCAAGAAGGTTCTGATACCCAAAACCTATCCCAAGGGGCGCATGGACTTTGTGGTCTATCATCCACAGCAGTTGGTAAGAACTTCCTTTGGCTTACTGGAGCCACAGGGAGATTTGGAAGTTGTGGATGCCTCTCAGATTGATTTGATTCATGTTCCTGGTCTGACTTTTTCGACAGATGGCTATCGGATTGGATACGGAGGAGGTTATTATGACCGCTATCTGGAACAGTTTTCTGGTCATACTTTGAGTACGGTTTATCCTTGTCAAGTTCAGGACTTTATTCCTGAAAACCATGATATTCCTGTTGAGGAGGTATTAATTGATGAAGGAAATCTTTGATAGACGTTATCCTGTGACGAATTTTTTCCTCTTAGTGACGGCCTTGGTGTTTCTACTAATGTTGGTGACTGCAGGCGGAAACTTTGACAGGGCAGATACCCTATTTCGATTTGGAGCCATGTATGGACCTGCTATTCGCCTCCTTCCTGAGCAGACTTGGCGTCTCTTTTCGGCTATTTTTGTTCATATTGGATGGGAGCATTTGATTGTCAATATGCTTTCCCTTTATTATCTTGGTAGGCAAGTAGAGGAGATTTTCGGATCCAAGAAGTTTTTCTTTCTCTATCTTTTATCAGGAATGATGGGCAATCTCTTTGTTTTTGTATTTAGTCCCCAATCCTTAGCAGCAGGAGCCTCGACTTCTCTCTATGGATTATTTGCTGCAATTATTGTTCTCCGCTATGCAACGCGCAACCCCTATATCCAGCAGTTGGGCCAATCCTATCTGACCCTTTTTGTGATTAACATTATTGGAAGTGTTCTGATTCCAGGAATCAGCCTAGCAGGCCATATCGGAGGTGCAGTCGGTGGAGCATTTCTAGCAGTTATGTTTCCAGTTCGAGGCGAAAGACGGATGTATAGTAGCAGCCAGAGGTTAGGAGCGATAGTGTTGTTCGTAGGACTCGCAGTTTTGCTTTTCTATAAGGGAATGGGGATGTGAAGAAGTTGGAAGACAATTTGTGTAATGAAAAAAGATAAGGCATTTCGAACCTTATCTTTTTTGTTTTATACTCAATGAAAATCAAAGAGCAAACTAGGAAACTAGAAGCAGGTTGCTCAAAGCACTGCTTTGAGGTTGTAGATAGAACTGACGAAGTCAGTAATATATATACGGCAAGGCGACGTTGACGTGATTTGAAGAGATTTTCGAAGAGTATTAGTCCTTCTCAGCCAATTCTTTTCCCAGTTGGATGAGGTAATCTTTCAAGTCATCTTTGACTTGTGGATGTTTGAGGGCGTAGTCAATAGATGTTTTCATAAAGCCGAATTTATCTCCAACGTCGTAACGAGCTCCTGTAAATTCACGGGCAAAAACACGCTGTGTTTTATTAAGCGTATCGATAGCATCGGTAAGCTGGATTTCATTTCCAGCACCAGGAGCTTGCTTTTCGAGAATATCAAAAATTTCCGGTGTCAGAAGATAGCGACCGATAATAGCTAAATCACTTGGAGCATCTTCTGGAGCTGGTTTTTCTACGAAAGTTTCAACGCTATAGAGTCCATTGATCCCTTCTCCTTGAGGAGCGATGACTCCATATGATGAAACGTCTTCGTGTGGTACGGGCATGACAGCAATGGTTGATGCGTGTGTCTTTTCGTAATCATTCATCAGTTGTTTTGTCAAAGGAACGGCATTCTCGTCTGTGATGTCCATAAGGTCGTCACCCAGCATGACAACGAAGGGCTCATTCCCTACAAAAGCTTTGGCTTGTAAGACAGCGTCTCCAAGACCACGAGGGTGAGTTTGGCGAATGAAATGGAGGCGCATACCAGTTGCTTCATCTACCAATTTTAACAAATCCGTTTTGCCTTTTTCCTTAAGATTGTATTCAAGCTCAAAGTTTGAGTCAAAGTGGTCCTCAATAGAACGTTTTGATTTACCAGTGACAACCAGAATATCTTCAATACCTGATTTGAGAGCTTCTTCCACGATAAACTGGATAGTTGGTTTGTCTACAATTGGCAACATTTCTTTGGCAAGAGCCTTGGTTGCTGGTAAAAATCGAGTTCCTAGTCCAGCAGCAGGGATGACTGCTTTTCTAACTTTTGATGTCATAAGAATCCTTTCTTTAGAGAGTTAAGACCACTCATTTTCTGCTTTAAATTCATTGTTCATGATGTCATAAATGGCATCTTTAATATTGGTTCCGTGGTAGATAACTTGGTAAATGGCCTGCGTAATCGGCATATAGACTCCAAGTTCTTGCGCTAGTTCATAGGCTGCTCGGGTCGTTGAAATTCCTTCAATCACCATGCCCATATTGGCTTCGATATCAGCTAGAGATTCTCCACGACCAAGAGCATCTCCGGCTCTCCAGTTCCGAGAGTGGATGGAGGTTCCCGTTACGATCAAGTCTCCTACACCAGACAAGCCACTATAGGTCAATGGACTGGCACCGAGTGCTACTCCTAAGCGGGTAATTTCTGCCAAGCCTCGAGCGATGATGGCTGCTTTGGCATTGTCACCAAATCCCAAACCATGTAAAGCTCCGGCACCGACAGCGATAATATTTTTAAGAGCACCAGCGGTTTCAACTCCAATAACATCCGTATTGGTATAAAGTCGGAAGTAGTGATTACTAAAGAGTTCTTGAACGTATTGAGCTGTTTGTAAATCTTTAGAAGCAGCAGTGATTAAAGTCAGGTCACGTACAATGGTCTCTTCCGCATGGCTAGGCCCTGAGACAACGACGATATCACTGCGGAGCTGTTCAGGAATCTCTTCTTCAAGGATGGTTGATAATCGTTTATGACTATCAGGCTCTAATCCCTTTGAAGCGTGCATGATGATAGCCTTATGATCCAAGGTTTTTGCAACTTGTTGGGCAACAAGTCGTGTCACTTTTGTTGGGACAACAAACAAAATCGCATCCACATCTTTTAATGCCTCTGCTAAGTCAGTGTAGGCAATGATATTTTCGTCTAGAACGACATCTTTAAAGTAGTGCTTGTTCGTATGATAGGTATTAATTTCATTGATTTGTTCGGGAATGTTTCCCCAAATACGTACCTCGTGTCCATTGTCATTTAAGACTTGTGAAAGGGCAGTTCCCCAAGAACCAGGCCCCAAGACGGCGACGGTTTGTTTTTCCATGTTTTCCTCCTTGATAGAGTTCTCTTTTTATTTTATCACATTCTAGGGGATTTTGCACTTTCATTGCTGGGGAGTGGTGGCTTTGTTGCTTGAAAAATATATCAAAACCGAGGCTAAGTATTAAACTCTCAGTCTCGGTTTTGATATTCCTTAAAAAATAGCTAGGTTTATTTCAATTGATCTGTGATGTCTTTTGACAGTAACATTCCCAGATGATAAGTTTTATTGATGTAAGCAATGACATCATTGATATTTTCAGTCGTGTGAATTTTCTCCTTGATGTCAGCCCTAAATGTTTCATCCTTCAAAAGTTGTTCTTGGTAGAGCCTTTGCAGTCTCTCCTTCTCGTACTTATTGAGCAGAAAAAGGAAAACCAAGCTAATCACAACGAGGATATAAGCATATTGGCTCATAGGAAATCTCCCTGTATGATAAAGAAATAGTAGTGAATAAATCGATTTAGTGGATCTAAAATAGTAGAACAAGCCAGCAAAACTTGATAAGATTTTTGATAGACCTCTAAACCAAATTACGTATAGGATTTGGTCTTAGTTACTTAGACTGCTTTACAATCAAGTAACTTGAAGATTACGACGTCATGGTCTCTAAATCGATTATATTTAGAGACCATGACTAGTGGAGCAGTTAGCTAGTCCGCATATAAGCGGCTAGCGTCTAACAATTAGGAACTTTAGTTCCAATTGTTAGTACTGAATCACATCTTCTCAGGTGCTTCTACTCCAAGCAAGCGAAGGGCTTCTTTTAGAACGACTGCGGTTGCGTAGCTGAGGGCTAAACGGCTGTCGCGCTCAGGATTTTCGTCTAGGATACGTGTATGTGCATAGTACTTGTTAAAGGCTTGAGCCAGGCTAATTGCAAATTTAGCAATGATAGAAGGTTCAAAGTTATCCGCCGCACGGTTAATAATACGTGGGAAATCTTGGATGAGTTTGATGACTTCCCAGCTTTCAGCATCATTCAAGCTATAGTTGCCAGCTGTTTCTGGTTTGAAGTCTGCTTTACGTAAGATAGATTGGATACGAGCGTAGGCGTATTGAACGTAAGGTCCAGTTTCTCCCTCGAAGGATACCATAGCTTCTAGATCGAAATCATACCCATTTGTACGGTCGGTCTTGAGGTCATAGAATTTAATGGCTCCAACTCCAACAGCATGCGCTACCTGGTCTTTGTTTTCAAGTTCAGGATTTTTAGCTTCAATTTGGGCTTTGGCACGGCTAACAGCCTCTGCAACTGTAGGCTCTAGCAAGATGACATTCCCTTTACGAGTAGAGAGTTTTTTCCCTTCTTTGGTAACTAAACCAAAAGGAACGTGGGTAATGTCGTCACTCCAGTCGTAGCCCATTTCTTTCAAGACAGCTTTGAGCTGTTTAAAGTGGGCAGATTGTTCTTGGCCAACAACGTAGATAGATTTAGCAAATTGGTATTCGTTTTTACGGTAAAGGGCTGCAGCCAAGTCACGAGTGATATAGAGAGTTGCACCATCAGATTTTTTGATAAGGGCTGGATGTTCAATTCCATATTTCTCAAGATTGACAACTTGGGCACCTTCTGACTCAACAAGAAGTCCTTTTTTAGAAAGAATGTCTACAACTGCATCCATCTTATCGTTGTAGAAGGCTTCTCCGTTGTAGCTGTCAAATTCAACCTTCAGTTCATTGTAAAGGCGATTAAATTCCACTAAACTTTCATCACGGAACCATTGCCAAAGTGCGAGAGCTTCCTCGTCTCCATTTTCAAGTTTACGGAACCATTCGCGTGCTTCTTCATCCAAGCTAGGGTCATTTTCAGCCTCAGCGTTGATGCGGACATAGAGTTTAAGAAGTTCGTCGATTGGATGAGCTTTTACAGCTTCTTCGTCGCCCCATTTTTTGTAGGCAACAATCAACATCCCAAACTGTTTACCCCAGTCTCCCAAATGGTTGACCTTGACCGTTTGATATCCGATTTTTTGGAAAATATGTGACAAGCTATCTCCGATAACAGTTGAGCGTAGGTGACCAATAGAAAATGGTTTAGCGATATTGGGACTAGACATGTCGATAACAACATTTTCTTGTTTGCCAATAGTTTGGTCAGCATAGTGTTCTTTTTCAGTGATAACAGCTTGCAATACTTGAGCAGAAATGGCAGATTTATCAAGGAAAAAGTTGACGTAAGGTCCTGTTGCGACAACCTTTTCAAAGGCTTGGCTGTTAATTTTTTCAGCCAGTTCAGTAGCAATCATTTGAGGTGCTTTACGTTCGACTTTTGCAAGTGAAAAAGCAGGGAAAGCGATGTCTCCCATTTCTGAGTTTTTAGGGGTTTCCAGTAAATTGAAAATAGCCTCTTGGTCCAGGCTATCAATGACGCTAGCCAACTCGCTAGCAATCAATTCTTTTGTATTCATTAAGAGCTCCTTTTTGGACTTTTCTACTATTTTATCACAATTTTAAAGAAAGAAGAAAAAATTTTTGAAATCTCCTATTTTTTTGGTATAATATAGTTATAAAATTAGTTATAAATATGCATATAAGAGGATTTTATGAGAAAAAGAGATCGTCATCAGTTAATAAAAAAAATGATTACTGAGGAGAAATTAAGTACACAAAAAGAAATTCAAGATCGGTTGGAGGCGCACAATGTTTTTGTGACGCAGACAACCTTATCTCGTGATTTGCGCGAAATCGGCTTGACCAAGGTCAAGAAAAATGATATGGTGTATTATGTACTAGCAAATGAGACAGAAAAGATTGATTTGGTGGAATTTTTGTCTCATCATTTAGAAGGCGTTGCAAGAGCAGAGTTTACCTTGGTACTTCATACCAAATTGGGAGAAGCCTCTGTTTTGGCAAATATTGTAGATGCAAACAAGGATGAATGGATTTTAGGAACAGTTGCTGGTGCCAATACCTTATTGGTCATTTGTCGAGACCAGCACGTTGCCAAACTCATGGAAGATCGTTTGCTAGATTTGATGAAAGATAAGTAAGGTCTTGAGAGTTGCTCTCAAGACTTATTTTTGACAAGGAGAGACGGACAATGGCGACAGAAAAGCTATCACCCGGCATGCAACAGTATGTGGATATTAAAAAGCAATATCCAGATGCGTTTTTGCTCTTTCGGATGGGTGATTTTTATGAATTATTTTATGAGGATGCGGTCAATGCTGCGCAGATTCTGGAAATTTCCTTAACGAGTCGCAACAAGAATGCCGATAATCCGATTCCTATGGCGGGTGTTCCCTATCATTCTGCCCAACAGTACATCGATGTCTTGATTGAGCAGGGCTATAAGGTAGCTATCGCAGAGCAGATGGAAGATCCTAAACAGGCAGTTGGGGTTGTGAAACGAGAGGTTGTTCAGGTCATTACACCTGGGACAGTGGTCGATAGTAGTAAGCCGGATAGTCAGAACAATTTCTTGGTTGCTATAGACCGTGATGGCAGTCAATTTGGCCTAGCTTATATGGACTTGGTGACCGGAGACTTTTATGTGACGGGTCTATTGGATTTCACGCTGGTTTGTGGGGAAATCCGCAATCTCAAGGCGCGAGAAGTGGTGCTGGGCTATGACTTGTCTGAGGAAGAGGAACTAATCCTTAGTCGTCAGATGAATCTGGTACTTTCCTATGAAAAAGAAGGCTTTGAAGACCTTCATTTACTGGATTCACGATTGGCAGCTGTGGAGCAAGCGGCATCTAGGAAGCTACTCCAGTATGTTCATCGGACTCAGATGAGGGAATTGAACCACCTCAAGCCTGTTATCCGCTATGAAATCAAGGATTTTTTACAGATGGATTATGCGACCAAGGCTAGTCTAGATTTGGTTGAGAATGCTCGCTCGGGTAAGAAACAAGGCAGTCTTTTCTGGCTTTTGGATGAAACCAAAACTGCTATGGGAATGCGTCTCTTGCGGTCTTGGATTCATCGCCCCTTGATTGATAAGGAACGAATTATCCAACGTCAAGAAGTGGTGCAGGTCTTTCTCGACCATTTCTTTGAGCGCAGTGATTTGACAGACAGTCTCAAGGGAGTTTATGATATCGAACGATTGGCTAGTCGTGTTTCTTTTGGCAAAACCAATCCCAAGGATCTCTTGCAGTTGGCGACCACCTTGTCTAGTGTGCCACGGATTCGTGCTATTTTAGAAGGGATGGAGCAATCTGCTCTAGCTTATCTCATCGAACAACTGGATGGAATCCCTGAGTTGGAGAGTTTGATTAGCGCAGCGATTGCTCCTGAAGCCCCTCATGTGATTACAGATGGGGGAATTATCCGAACTGGATTTGATGAGACCTTGGATAAATACCGTCGTGTCCTCAGAGAAGGTACGAGCTGGATTGCAGAGATTGAGGCTAAGGAGCGAGAAAACTCTGGTATCAGTACGCTCAAGATTGACTACAATAAGAAGGATGGCTACTATTTCCATGTGACCAATTCTCAACTGGGAAATGTGCCAGCCCATTTTTTCCGCAAGGCGACGCTGAAAAACTCAGAACGCTTTGGAACCGAAGAATTAGCCCGTATCGAGGGAGATATGTTGGAGGCACGTGAGAAGTCAGCTAACCTAGAGTACGAAATTTTTATGCGTATTCGTGAAGAGGTCAGCAAGTATATCCAGCGTTTGCAGGCTTTAGCTCAAGGCATTGCGACAGTTGATGTCTTACAGAGTCTAGCAGTTGTGGCTGAAACCCAGCATTTGATTCGACCTGAATTCGGAGATAATTCGCGAATTGATATCCAGAAAGGGCGCCATGCTGTCGTTGAAAAGGTTATGGGGGCTCAGACCTATATTCCCAATACGATTCAGATGGCAGAAGATACCAGTATTCAACTGATTACAGGGCCCAACATGAGCGGGAAGTCTACCTACATGCGTCAGTTAGCCATGACGGCGGTTATGGCCCAGCTGGGTTCTTATGTGCCAGCAGAAAGCGCCCATTTACCGATTTTTGATGCGATTTTTACCCGTATCGGAGCAGCAGACGACTTGGTTTCAGGTCAATCAACCTTTATGGTAGAGATGATGGAGGCCAACAATGCTATTTCGCATGCGACCAAGAACTCTCTCATTCTCTTTGATGAATTGGGACGAGGAACTGCAACTTACGACGGTATGGCTCTTGCTCAGTCCATCATTGAATACATCCATGAGCATATCGGAGCCAAGACCCTCTTTGCGACCCACTACCATGAGTTGACCAGTCTGGAGTCCAGCTTGGAACACTTGGTCAATGTCCACGTGGCAACCTTAGAGCAGGATGGGCAGGTGACTTTCCTTCATAAGATTGAACCAGGTCCAGCTGATAAATCCTACGGTATCCATGTTGCCAAAATTGCTGGCTTGCCAGCAGACCTTTTAGCAAGGGCGGATAAGATTTTGACTCAGTTAGAGAATCAAGGGACAGAAAGTCCTGCTCCTATGAAACAAACAAGTACTGTCTCAGAACAAATTTCACTCTTTGACACGCCTGCAGTGCATCCTATCCTAGCAGAATTAGCTAAGCTGGATATTTACAACATGACACCTATGCAGGCTATGAATGTTTTGGTTGAGTTAAAACAGAAACTATAAAGTCAAGACTTGCTAGTCATTCTAGCTGTATCAAGGAGACTTCTTTGACAAGTTCCCACTTTTTTGCTAGAATAACATCACACAAACAGAATGAGAAGGAGCTGACGCATTGTCGCTCCCTTTTGTCTATTTTTTAAGGAGAAAATATGCTGATTCAGAAAGTAAAAACCTACAAGTGGCAGGCCTTAGCTTCGCTTCTGATGACAGGCTTGATGGTTGCTAGTTCACTTCTGCAACCGCGTTATCTGCAGGAAGTGTTAGACGCCCTACTTGCTGGGAAATATGAAGCTATTTATAGTATCGGGGCTTGGTTGATTGGTGTGGCCTTGGTCGGTCTGGTTGCTGGTGGTCTCAATGTTGTCCTTGCAGCCTATATTGCACAAGGAGTTTCATCCGACCTTCGGGAGGACGCCTTCCGTAAAATCCAAAACTTTTCTTATGCCAATATTGAACAATTTAATGCGGGAAATCTAGTCGTTCGCATGACAAATGACATCAACCAGATTCAGAACGTCGTCATGATGACCTTCCAAATTCTTTTCAGGCTTCCCCTCTTGTTCATCGGTTCGTTTATCCTTGCGGTTCAAACTTTACCATCTCTGTGGTGGGTGATTGTTCTCATGGTGATCTTAATTTTTGGTTTGACTGCTGTCATGATGGGAATGATGGGACCTCGTTTTGCCAAGTTTCAAACCCTTCTTGAACGCATCAATGCCATTGCCAAGGAAAATTTGCGTGGCGTTCGTGTGGTCAAGTCCTTTGTCCAAGAAAAAGAGCAGTTTGCTAAGTTTACGGAGGTTTCAGACGAGCTACTCGGTCAAAATCTTTACATTGGTTATGCCTTTTCAGTAGTGGAACCTTTCATGATGTTGGTCGGTTATGGGGCGGTATTTTTCTCTATTTGGCTAGTTGCGGGGATGGTTCAGTCGGATCCGTCAGTTGTTGGCTCCATTGCTTCCTTTGTCAATTACCTAAGCCAGATTATCTTTACCATTGTTATGGTTGGATTTTTAGGAAATTCTGTCAGTCGTGCCATGATTTCTATGCGTCGTATTCGAGAAATTCTGGATGCAGAGGCAGCCATGACCTTCAAGGATGTCCCAGATGAAGATTTGGTCGGCAGTCTTAGCTTTGAAAATGTGACCTTTACCTATCCAATGGACAAGGAACCGATGCTGAAAGATGTGAGCTTTACTATTGAACCTGGTCAGATGGTTGGTGTAGTTGGAGCCACTGGTGCAGGAAAATCAACCTTGGCTCAATTGATTCCACGTCTCTTTGACCCACAGGAAGGGGCTATCAAAATCGGAGGTAAGGATATTCGAGAAGTGAGTGAAGGAACCCTGCGTAAAACAGTTTCTATCGTTCTTCAGCGTGCCATTCTCTTTAGTGGAACGATTGCAGATAACTTGAGACAGGGTAAGGGAGATGCCACTCTATTTGAAATGGAGCGTGCAGCCAATATTGCCCAAGCCAGTGAATTCATTCATCGTATGGAGAAAACCTTTGAAAGTCCAGTTGAGGAACGGGGAACCAATTTCTCTGGTGGGCAAAAGCAAAGGATGTCGATTGCTCGTGGAATTGTCAGCAATCCACGTATTCTGATTTTTGACGATTCGACCTCGGCCTTGGATGCTAAGTCAGAGCGCCTGGTGCAAGAAGCCTTGAATAAGGACTTAAAGGGAACAACAACCATTATCATCGCTCAAAAGATTAGCTCGGTTGTCCATGCAGACAAGATCTTGGTACTGGATCAAGGACGATTGATTGGTCAAGGCACGCATGCAGACTTGGTTGCCAACAATGCCGTTTACCGTGAAATCTACGAAACACAGAAAGGAAAGGAGGAGTAAAATGAAGACAGTTCAATTTTTTTGGCATTATTTTAAAGTCTATAAGCTATCATTTGTAGTTGTTATTCTGATGATTGTTCTAGCGACTCTTGCCCAAGCCCTCTTTCCAGTCTTTTCTGGACAAGCAGTAACAGAGCTAGCTAATTTAGTTAAAGCTTATCAAAATGGCAATCCAGAACTTGTTTGGCAAAGCCTATCAGGAATCATGGTCAATCTTGGCCTGCTGGTTTTGGTTCTCTTTATCTCCAGTGTCATATACATGTGTCTTATGACGCGCGTGATTGCAGAGTCGACAAACGAGATGCGCAAAGGCCTCTTCGGTAAGCTTTCTCGGTTAGCGGTTTCTTTCTTTGACCGCCGAAAAGATGGCGATATCCTGTCTCGTTTTACCAGTGATTTGGATAATATCCTCCAAGCCTTTAACGAAAGTTTGATTCAGGTCATGAGCAATATTGTTTTATATATTGGTCTGATTCTCGTCATGTTTTCGAGAAATGTGACGCTGGCCCTCATCACCATTGCCAGCACACCAGTGGCCTTCCTTATGCTGATTTTTATTGTAAAAATGGCACGCAAATACACCAACCTCCAGCAAAAAGAGGTAGGGAAGCTCAACGCCTATATGGATGAGAGTATCTCAGGCCAAAAAGCCGTGATTGTGCAAGGAATTCAAGAGGATATGATGGCAGGATTTCTTGAACAAAATGAGCGCGTACGTAAGGCAACCTTTAAAGGAAGAATGTTCTCAGGAATTCTTTTCCCTGTTATGAATGGGATGAGCTTGGTTAACACAGCCATCGTCATCTTTGCTGGTTCAGCTGTACTTTTGAATGATAAGTCTATTGAAACTAGTACAGCCCTAGGTCTGATTGTTATGTTTGCCCAATTTTCACAGCAGTACTACCAGCCTATTATTCAAGTTGCGGCTAGTTGGGGAAGCCTTCAGTTAGCCTTTACAGGTGCTGAACGGATTCAGGAAATGTTTGACGCAGAGGAAGAAATTCGACCTGAGAAGGCGCCGATCTTTACTCAGTTGCAAGAAGGTGTTGAAATTAGTCATATTGATTTTTCATACTTGCCTGATAAACCTATTTTGAAAGATGTCAGCATTTCTGCCCCTAAAGGCCAGATGACAGCGGTTGTTGGTCCGACAGGTTCAGGGAAAACGACTATTATGAACCTCATCAATCGCTTTTATGATGTTGATGCTGGTGGTATTTATTTTGATGGGAAAGACATCCGTGACTATGACTTGGATAGTCTCAGAAGCAAGGTGGGGATTGTCTTGCAAGATTCGGTCTTGTTTAGCGGAACGATTCGAGACAATATCCGTTTTGGTGTGCCAGATGCTAGTCAAGAAATGGTTGAAGCAGCAGCCAAGGCAACCCACATTCACGACTATATCGAAAGCTTACCTGATAAGTACGATACTCTTATAGATGATGACCAGAGCATCTTCTCAACAGGCCAGAAACAATTGATTTCTATCGCTCGAACCCTGATGACAGATCCAGAAGTTCTCATTCTCGATGAAGCCACTTCAAACGTAGATACGGTGACAGAAAGTAAGATTCAGCATGCCATGGAGGCGGTTGTAGCAGGCAGAACTAGTTTCGTCATTGCTCACCGTTTGAAGACCATCCTCAATGCTGATCAGATTATTGTCCTCAAAGATGGAGAAGTCATTGAACGCGGTAACCACCATGAACTCCTAAAACTAGGTGGCTTCTACTCAGAACTCTATCACAATCAATTTGTCTTCGAATAAGAAAAAAGTTGTCCTATGTGGGCAGCTTTTTCTTGTCCATAAAAAATTTTTATCACAGCCTTAAAAAAACATATTAGACGAAAGTCATTTTGAGTGATATGATAGGACTATCGTTAACATTCGAAAGGAGAGGCATCATGGCTAGAACGGTTGTAGGAGTTGCTGCAAATCTATGTCCTGTAGACGCAGAAGGAAAAAACATTCATTCATCTGTATCTTGTAGATTCGCAGAGAGCATTCGTCAAGTCGGTGGTCTCCCTTTAGTCATTCCTGTTGGTGATGAGTCAGTTGTACGCGATTATGTGGAAATGATTGACAAGCTTATTTTGACAGGCGGTCAAAATGTCCACCCTCAGTTTTATGGAGAGAAAAAGACCATTGAGAGCGATGATTACAATCTAGTACGTGATGAGTTTGAATTGGCCCTCTTGAAAGAAGCGCTTCGTCAGAATAAACCAATTATGGCAATCTGTCGCGGTGTTCAACTTGTCAATGTTGCCTTTGGTGGAACCCTCAATCAAGAAATCGAAGGTCACTGGCAAGGACTACCTTTCGGAACATCTCACTCTATTGAGACAGTAGAAGGAAGCGTGGTGGCCAAGCTATTTGGAAAAGAAAGTCAGGTTAACTCGGTCCATCGTCAAAGCATTAAAGATTTGGCACCTAATTTCCGCGTAACCGCTATTGATCCAAGAGACCAGACCATCGAAGCGATTGAGTCTATCGACGAGCACCGCATCATCGGTTTGCAGTGGCATCCAGAGTTTCTGGTTAATGAAGAAGATGGCAATTTAGAATTATTTGAGTATTTATTGAATGAACTGTAACGACTGGACATCTAGTCGTTCTTTCTTTTATTTTTTCAAAATTTTTGGAATGTGGGATTTTTACGCAAACGTTTGAATTCTGATAAAAATTGGAGAAATTCGACAAAAAGCTTGAAAAAAACGAAGGTAAGCGTTATGATAGAAAAGAAGAAATATTGGAGGAATAACATGTCACATATTAAATTTGATTATTCAAAAGTTTTAGACAAATTTGTTGCACCACATGAAGTGGAATACATGCAATCACAAGTAACGGCAGCAGATGAATTGATTCGTAAAGGAACTGGTGCTGGTAGCGACTTCTTGGGATGGTTGGACCTTCCTGAAAACTACGACCGCGAAGAATTTGACCGCATCTTGAAAGCTGCTGAGCAAATCAAATCAGACAGCGATGTTTTGGTTGTGATCGGTATCGGTGGATCTTACCTTGGTGCGAAAGCAGCAATCGACTTCTTGAACCACCACTTTGCAAACTTGCAAACAAAAGAAGAACGCAAGGCTCCACAAATCCTTTACGCAGGAAACTCAATCTCATCTACTTACCTTGCTGACTTGGTAGAGTACGTAGCTGATAAAGACTTCTCAGTAAACGTGATTTCTAAATCAGGTACAACAACTGAACCAGCGATTGCTTTCCGTGTCTTCAAAGAACTCTTGGTTAAGAAATACGGTCAAGAAGAAGCCAACAAACGTATTTATGCAACAACTGACCGCCAAAAAGGTGCTGTTAAAGTTGAAGCAGACGCTAACGGTTGGGAAACATTTGTTGTTCCAGATGATATCGGTGGACGCTTCTCAGTATTGACAGCCGTTGGTTTGCTTCCAATCGCAGCATCAGGAGCTGACATCAAAGCCCTTATGGAAGGTGCGAATGCAGCTCGCAAAGACTATACTTCAGATAAAATCTCTGAAAACGAAGCTTACCAATACGCAGCAGTTCGTAACATCCTTTACCGTAAAGGTTATGCAACTGAGATCTTGGTAAACTACGAGCCATCACTTCAATACTTCGCAGAGTGGTGGAAACAATTGGCTGGTGAATCAGAAGGAAAAGACCAAAAAGGTATCTACCCAACTTCAGCCAACTTCTCAACTGACTTGCACTCACTTGGTCAATTTATCCAAGAAGGAACTCGTATCATGTTTGAAACAGTTGTCCGTGTTGATAAACCTCGTAAAAACGTGATTATCCCTAGTTTGGAAGAAGACCTTGATGGACTTGGTTACCTTCAAGGAAAAGACGTTGACTTTGTAAACAAAAAAGCGACTGACGGTGTTCTTCTTGCCCACACAGATGGTGATGTACCAAACATGTACGTGACTCTTCCAGAGCAAGATGCTTTCACTCTTGGTTACACTATCTACTTCTTCGAATTGGCAATTGCCCTTTCAGGTTACTTGAATGCTATCAACCCATTTGACCAACCAGGTGTTGAAGCCTACAAACGTAACATGTTCGCCCTTCTTGGGAAACCAGGATTTGAAGAATTAAGCAAAGAACTTAACGCACGTCTATAATAGAAGAAAAGAGTGGTTTGTCCACTCTTTTTACTCTCTTTATCCATAGAAATTGGACTCAGCCAAGACTTGTGATATAATATAGAGAGCAAAAAGGCAGACGCCTAGAGACTTTATAGGAGAAACTATGTCAAAAGATATCCGCGTACGTTACGCACCAAGTCCAACAGGACTACTACACATCGGGAATGCCCGTACAGCATTGTTCAACTACCTTTACGCACGTCATCATGGTGGAACTTTTATCATTCGTATCGAAGATACTGACCGTAAACGTCATGTCGAGGATGGTGAACGTTCACAGCTTGAAAACCTTCGTTGGTTAGGTATGGATTGGGATGAAAGCCCAGAAACACATGAAAATTACCGCCAGTCTGAGCGTTTGGACTTGTATCAAAAATACATTGACCAACTATTAGCTGAGGGAAAAGCCTACAAATCTTATGTTACAGAAGAAGAGTTAGCCGCTGAACGTGAACGCCAAGAAGCAGCGGGTGAACCCCCTCGATATATCAACGAATACCTTGGTATGAGTGAAGAAGAAAAAGCAGCTTACATCGCAGAACGTGAAGCAACAGGGATCATCCCAACTGTTCGTTTGGCTGTCAATGAGTCAGGTATCTACAAGTGGCATGATATGGTCAAAGGTGATATCGAATTTGAAGGTGGCAATATCGGTGGTGACTGGGTTATCCAAAAGAAAGATGGTTACCCAACTTACAACTTTGCCGTTGTCATCGATGACCATGATATGCAAATCTCCCATGTTATCCGTGGGGATGACCACATTGCTAATACACCAAAACAGCTTATGGTCTATGAAGCCCTTGGTTGGGAAGCTCCAGAGTTTGGTCACATGACCTTGATTATCAACTCTGAAACTGGGAAAAAATTGTCTAAACGCGATACCAACACCCTTCAGTTTATCGAAGACTACCGTAAAAAAGGTTATTTACCAGAAGCAGTCTTTAACTTTATTGCTCTTCTTGGTTGGAACCCAGGTGGCGAAGATGAAATCTTCTCTCGTGAAGAACTCATTAAACTTTTCGATGAAAACCGCCTGAGCAAGTCTCCAGCAGCCTTTGATCAGAAAAAACTAGACTGGATGAGCAATGATTATATCAAGAATGCAGACCTAGAAACTATCTTTGAAATGGCAAAACCATTCTTAGAGGAAGCAGGCCGATTGACTGATAAGGCTGAAAAATTGGTGGAACTCTATAAACCACAAATGAAGTCAGTTGACGAAATCGTTCCATTGACAGACCTTTTCTTCTCAGACTTCCCAGAATTGACAGAAGCAGAACGCGAAGTCATGGCGGGAGAAACAGTCCCAACAGTTCTTGAAGCTTTCAAAGCAAAACTTGAAGCGATGACAGATGATGAATTTGTAACAGAGAATATCTTCCCACAAATCAAAGCTGTTCAAAAAGAAACAGGTATTAAAGGGAAAAATCTTTTCATGCCTATTCGTATCGCTGTTTCAGGTGAAATGCATGGACCAGAATTGCCAGATACGATCTTCTTGTTAGGTCGTGAAAAATCAATCCAGCATATCGAAAATATGTTAAAGGAAATCTCTAAGTAAGAAGGGTACAATAATGGACATCTGGGAAAAGATGTACGAAGAAGCACAGAAATTGTATAATCCACATGAAGTATCTGATTTTGTTTATGCTAATCATGTCGTTGCCGCAGTAGAAGCAGAAGATGGACAAATATTTACAGGATTCTGTATGGAGGGAACCTGTGGTGTTTTCCATCTCTGTGCAGAACGGGCGGCACTCTTTAATATGTACCAATTTTCAGGACAAACTAAGGTTAAGAAAGTATTAGCCTTTCGAGATAAACCACCTTATGGTGGAAGTTCAGCTATGCCTTGCGGTGCCTGTAGAGAATTCCTTTTAGAGCTTAATGCTGAAAATAAAGATGCAGAATTTATGATGGACTACGATACAAGAAAGACGGTGAAAGTCGCAGAACTAATCCCATATTGGTGGGGAGAAGAACGGGCTTCCAAGTTTAATAATCAATAGAAGAGTCAGTATAATGCTGACTCTTTTTACTTAAAGCTTAAGTTCAACTGGTTTTACTAATGCTTGATTAGTCGAAAAGAATCGAAAAAAGAGTGCACAAAATCCTCTAATCTGAAAGCGTTTCAGATTAAGTTTCGCTATGGTGGAAGTTACGTTGAGAAGTTACCACTTAAAAAAAGTTTAAAAAAGTAGTTGACAAAGTTTGAAAAGCCTGTATAATAGTAAGAGTTGAAAACAACTCAGGTCCGTTGGTCAAGGGG